>NZ_JBEXZD010000036.1:0-70496 GCF_040628575.1 Streptomyces sp. NPDC006393 | reverse complement strand
CACTGGTGAAGTGCGGTCTGTTCCTACGACGCTCCTTCGGATGTGATCTGGCTCCTATGGGTGGCCTCACATCGGGAGGCCCTCTGGAGGGCTTTTGGAGCCCCTTCGGCGCCTCCGCCGGATCCGTCCCGGACCTAACCTGAGGACATGGACGGTGAAGAGCACGTCTGCCCCGTCTGTCGGCAGCCCGTGGTGGCTGTGGTCCGACGGCACAAGACCCTGGGCGCCTGGGTGCCGGTCTGGGTGCCGGGGCCGTGCCGGAACCCGGAGTGCCGCGCGTCCGACACCGCCGCACGCGAGTCGGACACCGCAGCGGCCCGACGGCCGCAGGAACCGCCCGCCGAGGCGGACGGGCCCGCGCAGGCGGACGGGCCCGCGGCACATCCCGGCCCGATGGAAAGGGAAGAGGAAGGCGGTCCGACGGAGGAAGAAGCCTGAGGACCGGACCCCTGCCCCTGCCCCGGCCCCGGCACGATCAGGACCGGCGCCGGATACGCAGCGGCGCGTAGACGAGCAGAGCCGCGGCGAACGCCACCGGATAGGCGAGGTCGGCGCCGTGCAGGGCCTGGGCGACCGGGCCCACGTACAGTCCGGTGCTCATGAACGGCACCGCCGCGGCGAAGGCGACGACGAAGGCGGCCAGAGCCGGCCACCACGGCTGCGGGGCCGCCGTCTCCGCCGCCAGGTCCACCGGCCTGCCGCCGCGGGCCCGGGCACGGGCGATCCAGTCGACGACCACGATCGCCACGAAGGCGGGAATCCAGTACCCGACGAACAGCAGCACGTTCTGGAAGCGGGCGGTGGTGTCGGCCGCGTGCATCCAGAGCACGAGCGGGAAACCGAGCACCGCGGCGAGGGCGGCGGCCACCGGCCGGGGCAGGCGCACGCCCATGGTCTGCAGTGCCAGCGAGCCGCTGTAGTCGTTCATGGCGTTGCTGCACAGGGCCGCCAGCGCGACCGCGAGCAGTCCGAACGCGCCGAGCGCGCCCCCGCCGAGCAGCGTGTCGACGCCGCGAGCGGTCTGGTCGGTGAACTCGGCCGCTCCCCACAGGCCGAGCGCCTGCACGGCCACGAAGGACACGCTGACACCGAGCAGGGTGTACCAGAACATCCGCGGACGGGATGCCGTACCAGGCAGGTAGCGGCTGAAGTCACTGGCGTACGGAGCCCAGGACAGGGCGAGACTCAGGGCGATGGTGCAGGTCAGGACGAACGCGCCGGCACGGTCGGCGCCGTGCGCGGACGCGGACGTGACGACATGGCCGCCGCCGGGCAGCTTCACCGCCATCACCGCGAAGGCCGCGGCGAGCGCGAAGGTCATCACCGTCTGGAGGCGGTGGATCGCCTCGTACCCGAGCACGCCCAGCGCGCCCTGGGCCGCCATCATCACCAGGACACCCGCCCAGAACGGCCAGCCGCACAACTGCGCCAGCGCGTCCCCGCCGAACAGGCCGATCAGGGCGTCCCAGGCGATGGACGACAGCCACTGCAAGGCCCCCGGCAACGTGACGCCCCGGCCGAAGGCCAGCCGGGCCAGCGGCATCTGCCCCGCACCGGTCTGGCTTCCCCATGTGCCGAGGTAGGCGGTCGGTATCGCGCCGAGCAGGGTGCCCAGCACGACGGCGACGAGCGCGGTGGCGAAGTCCAGCCCGAGCGCGATGCCGACCGTGCCGGTGAACACGCCGGTCATGGTCAGGTTGGGCGCGAACCAGACGGTGAACAGCCGCCCGGGGCCGCCGTAGCGAGCGTCCTCGGGCACCGGCGCGATGCCGCGCGCCTCCACTCGGAGATCCCCCGGGGCCGCAGGCATCCGCCCGTCGAACACGCGCTCCGTGCCGGTGACGGCCGCCTCACCGCGGGCATACGGCAATGACATGTGACATCCCTCCGCCAGTCCTAACTGGTTCAGGTTCGACGGGTGTGATCTCAGCCCCGAATGGGGGCACCCCGTGTCCAGTACGGCCGTCAGGATAGCCCGGCGGGCGAGGGGGTTCGTCAGTGCGTTGGTTCTCCGGCGCGTGTGCCCGTCAGCCGGTTCCCTCGTCGAGGACGCGGCGGGCCGCCTCCTCTTCCGCCGCCGGTGGGGAGAGCTCGTCGAGGGTGTCGAGTTCGGTGTCCGTCTCCAGTTCCCGTTCCCAGGCCGCCGCGAGTCGTTCCTGTTCCTCGCGCGGCTTGGCGCCGATGGCTTCCCGGTGGTCCGGGTCCAGGGCCGCCAGGAATCGTCCGACCGGGTCCATCGGCATGCCGTGCCCTCCTTGTCGCCGGGAAGGGTGCCCGTACCGGCCCAGCATGGCCAATCGGTCCCACGGCGAACGTCCGACACGGCCCGGGATCCCCCGGACGGCCCCGCCGCTTGCTCCGTGGTCGTTCAGGCCGGCAGGTTCCACTCCTGTGTGCCCAGGCCGTTGCAGTCGTAGATCTGGAGGTGTGTGCCGTTGGCCGTGGCACCGGAGGGGATGTCCAGGCAGCGGCCGGACTGCGGGTTCAGCAGCGAACCGTCGGCCTGGTGGCGCCACTGCTGGCCGCCGGCGCCGTCGCAGTCCCACAACTGCACCTTGGTGAAGTTCGCCGTGCCGTTGCCGTCGATGTCCAGGCACCGGCCGAACGCGCGCAGCGTGCCGTCCGGCGCGACCGACCAGCGCTGGCCCGTGGCGGTGTTGCAGTCCCACAGCTGGGCGGCCTTGCCGTTGCCGCTGACGTTGGTGTCCACGTCCAGGCACTTGCCCGCCACCCACGGCGTGGTGACCTGCCCGACGGGTCCGCCGAGCGCGCCGGTGCCGAAGCGCACCTGGCACTGGTTGCCGGTGCCGAGCCAGGTGGCGCTCAGGTGGAGGAAGGAGGTGCCGTCGGCCCGCGGCACCATCGGTGAGCTGTAGCCGGGGCAGGACGGTTCGCCGGAGTTGTAGCCGCCGGTCGGGGAGGTACGGACCGGGGCCTCGATCTCCGTCCACTCGCCCGCGCCGAGACGGGTGTTGGAGAACACGACCGTGCCGGACTCCGTCATCACCGACTTGTCGCCGGTGGGCCCGGTGACGACGCGCTGCCCGGACAGCAGCAGTGTGCCGTCGGACCCGCCGCCCGGGACCCAGGCGAGGTACGGGGTGTGCAGCAGCTGCCGCCCGTCGCTCGTCCGCACCAGCGTGCCCCGGTTGTCGGCGGGTGCCCAGTTCAGGCCGTCGGGGCTGGTCTTGGTGTACACCTCGCAGGCGTGGTCGGGGTCCGTGGCGTCGCGGCACATCTCGTACGCCATCATGAACCGCCCGTCGGGCAGCGGCACGACGATCGACATGCCCGGGCGGGCCAGGTCGTCGGACGGGAACGCGACGTCCTGGGTCAGGGCCGAACTCCAGGTGCGGCCGCCGTCGGTCGAGGTGTAGTGGCCGATGACCTGGTTGTTGGTCGGGCTGTTCGCGGGGCGCTCGTCGGAGATGAAGCAGGCCAGGGTGTTGTCCGGGGCGAGCAGGAACCATGGCTCCCAGATGCCGTGCCCGATGGTGTCGGGCAGGCCGCTGGTCTGGGTGCAGTTGGACAGGTACTGCCAGCTCAGGCCGTGATCGGTGCTCTTGAAGACCTCGACCTTCTGCGTGGTGTAGTCGCCGACCCGCCAGGCGGTGCCGGCGGCCAGCAGGTCGCCGGCGTTCAGACCGTTCGCGGTGCGGGGCACCTCGTAGAGCACCGGTGCCTCGAGGTCCCAGCCGGCGGTGTGCGAGGCGATCGTGGAGACGGGTGAGGTGCTCCAGGTCTGTCCGCCGTCGGTGCTGCGGTAGACCGGCAGCGAGCTGGGGCCGCCCTGGTTGCGCCGGGCGAACGTGGCCAGCATCGTCCGGCCCGACGAGCCGTCGTGGTCGAGGCGTACGGCTCGCGGGTAGCTGTCGTCGCCCTGCGGGTACGCCGACAGGTCGGGCGAGGCCAGCACCTTCCCGTCGGGCGCGGCCGAGGCGGGCTGGGCCCACAGGGAGAGCAGGGCCGCGACGAGTGCGAGGACGCCGAGCAGGGCGGGGGACCCTCGCCCTGGTGAGTGCGTGCGCACGTGAGGACTCCTTCAGGTGTCGGTGGTGCGGGAGGGAACCGGGACGGGTATCGCGTCACTCGGCCGTACGGGCCGGCGGGTCGTCGCCGATGTGCGGTGCGGTCCGTGTGTCCACGTCCAGTGCGGTCCGGGCCACGACGGCACCGTCGGCCACCAGCGCCAGATGCAGTCGTCCGCTGGTCCAGCCCTCGGGCAGGGCGGCGGAGACGGCTACCGGGGAGCCCAGGACGTACGGCTTGGCCTCCGCCCGGCATCCGGCCACGGCGTCGCCAGGATCGGCGGGCGCCGGTCCGTACACCGGGGTCCACGCGGTGTGCAGCAGGCCTGTGACGGGCTCGCTGCCGTGGTGGGAGACGTGGACGTCGACCGTGAACTCCCGGGTGGCGGTGAGGAGGTCCCGGCCCGGTGCGACCGGCGTGACGTCCAGGACGAGCGTGGTGGGCGCGTTGACGTGTGCCGGGTCGACGCCGGCGAGGTCCTTGGCCCCGCGGTGGAAGTCCAGCAGCCCGGCGCTCTCGTGCTCGATGTCGTACAGCTCGGTGTAGACGTATCCGGCGAGCCGGTCGTGGCGGCGCAGTTCCTGGGTCTGCCAGCGCAGATGCCAGGCGCGTTCCAGACCGGTGAAGCCGCCGCCGTACTCGCTGTTGAGGTTCGGCAGGCCGCGCAGCGGCTGCCCGGGCACGGCGAGCCTCTTGTGCACGACGTGGTCCGGGCCGAGCTTCACCGGGAAGTCGTCCCGCTCGCCGGAGAGCAGGTCGGCGATCGTGCGGGCCCAGGAGGCGGCGCTCTCGTCGTAGTAGTGCCAGTCCAGCAGATCCGTCTTGACGTGCGTCCAGCCGGAGTTGTCGACGACCGGCCTGGTGGGGTCGAGGGCCTTGAGCCGGTCGTAGGCGTCGGCGGTGGCGCGCTGCTTGGCCGGGTCGCCGGGGATGTCCCAGTCCAGGCCCCACTCCTCGTTGTACAGGCCCCAGATGACGATGGCGGGGGAGTTGCCGTCGCGTTCCACCATCGGTTCGATCTGCTCGGCGAAGGCGGCGGTCGAGGCGGGGGAGAAGCGGCCGGGCGAGGCGGGTTCGGCCCACAGCAGCATGCCGAGCGTGTCGGCGTGGTGGACGAAGCGCGGATCCTCCAGCTTCAGGTGCTTGCGTACGAGGTTGTAGCCGGCGGCCGCGGCGAGCTCCAGGTCGCGGCGCAGGGCGGTGTCGTCGGGCGGGGTGATGCCGGTCTCGGGCCAGTAGCCCTGGTCGAGCACGCCGCGTACGAACAGCCGCTCTCCGTTGAGGAGCAGCGTCTCGCCGTCCACGACGATGGAGCGCAGCCCGGTGTAGCCGGTCACGTGGTCCGTGCCGTCGGCGGAGGTCAGTTCGGCCTCCACGTGGTACAGGTGCGGGTCCTGCGGCGACCACAACCGGGGCGCGGGAAGCAGTAGTTCGGTGTGGACGCGCCCCTCGGGGTCCACGTCCGTCGTGACGGCGGTGTCCTCGCCGCGTACCCGCAGCCGCAGCACCGCGCCGGCCGCGTGCGGGCCGTGCACCGACGCCTCGACGGTGATGCCGGTCAGGTCGCCGGTGGGGCGCAGCCGCAGCGCGGCGAGGTGGGTGGCGGGGCGGTGCTCCAGCCAGACGCTCTGCCATATCCCGGAGGACGGGGTGAAGCAGACGCCGTCGTAGTCGTCGCGGGGCATGCTGCGCTGCTTGCCGTGCGCGATGTCGAGCTTGTCCGCGGGGGCGTGGACGCGTACCACGAGCAGTTGCTCGCCGTCACCGAGCGCGTCGGTCACATCGGCCGAGAACGGGGTGTAGCCGCCCTCGTGGTGGACGACCTCTGTGCCGTTGACCCACACGGTGGCCTCGTGGTGGACGGCACCGAAGTGCAGGACGACCCGTCGGCCGGTCCAGTCGGCGGGCACGGCGAACGTACGGCGGTACCAGGCGGTCTGGAGCCAGTGCGCGGCGATGCCGGAGGCCGGCGTCTCCCAGGCGAAGGGCACCGTGATCCGCTGGTCGTAGCCGTCGGCGGTGTCGTCGGTGTGCTTCTGGTCGGGGTCGGCGCGGAAGTCCCAGGCGCCGTCGAGGCCGAGCCAGGCGTGCGAGCGGTCGAAGTGCGGGCGGGGGTAGGTGGGGCGGGGCATGGGTGGGGTGCTCCGATCGTCGATCTCTGGGCGGGCTCGGGACAGGTGACGGTGCGTCAGCCTTTGACGCTGCCCGCGAGGATCCCGTTGATGAAGTGGCGTTGCAGCAGGACGAACAGCACCAGCACGGGCAGCATCGCGATGCTTCCGGCGGCCAGCAGTTCACCCCAGACACTCGCGAAGTCGGCGCCGATGCGGTTGCCGGTGACGTTCTGCGCGAGGGTGGACAGGACGACCTGGAGGGTCTGGTGCCTCTCGTCGTTGACGGCGACGACGGGCCAGACGAAGTCGTTGTAGACGTTCATGGCGGTCAGCACGCCCAGTGCGGCGAGCCCCGGACGGATGACCGGCACGACGATCCGGGCGAAGATCCCGAACTCGCTCGCCCCGTCCACGCGTCCGGCGTCGAGCAGTTCGTCGGGGACCGCCGCGATGGTCTGCCGCATCCAGAAGATGCTGAAGGCGTCGATGCTGCCGGGCAGGATCAGCGCCTGGTAGGTGTTCACCCAGCCCAGCTCGCTCATCTCCAGCAGCAGCGGGATGATCAGCACCAGGGTCGGCAGCATCAGCGTGAGCATCAGCACGCCGAACAGGAGGTTCCGGCCCCAGAAGCGGTACTTGGCGAAGGCGTAGCCGGCCAGCGGGCAGAAGAACATCGTCATCGCGCCCTTGACGGCCACCACCAGCACCGTGTTGAGGAACCCGGTGCCGATCGGCACGTCGTGGAGCATGGCCCGGTAGTTGCCCAGGGTCGCCGAGCCGGGAGAGAAGGACAGCGGGTCGCGGATGATCTCCGCCGGCGGCTTCAGCGAGCTGCTGATCGCCCACCAGATCGGATAGACGAACAGCACGGCCAGGCCGATGAGCAGGAGGTACTGCAACGGACCGGGGCGGGGGCCGGCGAGGCTCCTGCTGCTCTTCCCCATGAGGGGCACGCGTCCTTTCGCGGTGGTCAGGCGTCGGCTCATGGCCGTCACTCGATTGCTCATGGCGGTCACTCGTCCCGGGAGCGCAGCAGGCGCACGGACAGCAGGGACAGCGCGAACACCAGCAGCACCAGCAGGAAGGAGTTCGCGGCGCCGGTCCCGAGGTCGGACGCCGTGATGTGGTTGTAGAGGTAGAGGCCGCCGGTGGTGGTCGAGCCGTACGGGCCGCCCTTGGTGACCACGAAGGGCTCGGCGAACATCTGGAAGACCGCGAGCGTCTGCACCACGATCAGGAAGGCGATGCTGCGCCGCACCAGCGGCAGCGTCAGCGACCAGAACTGGCGTTGCCGGGACGCTCCGTCCAGCGCGGCGGCCTCGTACACGTCGGCCGGGACGGCCTGGAGTCCCGCGAGCAGGATGATGATCGCGAATCCGGTGGTCTTCCACAGGAACAGCAGCGCGAGCGTCGGCTTCGCCCACGCGGTCGACGCCAGCCAGTCGACGTGGGGCAGGCCCACCAGACCCAGCAGATGGTTCACCAGGCCGTAGTCCTTGTCGAAGGCCACGATCCACACCTGGGCCATCGCCACCAAGGGGGTGACGAACGGCGCGATGAACGCGACCCGGAACATGCCCCGCAGCCGCAGCCGGGCGTTGGCCAGCAGCACCGCTGCCGCCAGGCCGCCCACGATCTGCACGGGCACGATCAGCAGCCACATCACCGCGCTGTTGCCGAGCGAGGACCAGAACTCCTCGCTGGTCAGCAGATAGGTGTAGTTGTCCAGCCCGATGAAGCGCGCCTCACCCGCGCCCTTCCAGTCGGTGAAGCTCAGCTGGAGCGCGTAGACGAGCGGGTACAGGCCGAACGCGGCGAAGACTACGTAGAACGGCGCGACGAACACGTACGGCGTGAGGAACGGCCCGCGGCGACGGAAGCGGGAGCGGGGCGGCGCCGGGGCCGTCCGCTGCGGGCGCACGGGGGTGAGAGTCGCCGGTGTCACGCGCGGTCCACCAGGTTGCGCTGGATCTTGCGGGTGGAGTCGTCGATGACGTCGTCGGGCCGCATGCCGCCCTCCATCAGCCGCTGGAGGTTATTGCCGAGGTAGTCGACCGACTTCGTCCACCAGGCAGGGATCGGCGCGGCGGCCGGGATGGTGGCGGCGGCGTCCACGGCGACCTTCCACAGGTCCTGCCCGCCGAGCGCCGCCACCGGCTGGAACAGCGGCTTGTCGGCACGGCGCGCGGGCGTGTAGCTGGGCACGGAGGTGGTCAGGCCGCCGGGGTAGACGCTGCTCGGGCCGTACACGGCCGTGTAGCCGGGCTGCTCGAAGCACAGGAACTCGTACAGCAGCCAGGCCAGTTCGGGGTTCTTCGCCTTCGCCGGGATGATGAAGCTGCTGCCGCCCATCGCGCCGCTGCGCGCGCCGCCCGGGGTCCAGGCCGGCAGCGGGGCGGCCCGCCACTTGCCCTTCGTCTTCTTCAGCAGCTGCTGCGGGGCGAACGACCACCACACCGCCCACGGCACCAGCGCCTGCTGCCCGTTCTCCAGGGCGGCCAGGTCGGCCTGCTTGAGGTACTCGGCGTGTGTGACCAGGCCGTCGTCGACGGCGTCCCGGATCCAGGTGAGGACGGTGCGGTACTCCTTGGAGTCCAGCCGTACCTTGCCGTCCGCGTCCGCGAGAGACGTGCCCTGCTGATTGGCCAGCATCTCCAGCCACAGCTGACCGAGAAAGGGGTCCTTCTCCATGTGGATGGGCCGCGCCGAGGGGTTCTTCTCCTTCAGCGCCCGGGCCGCCGCCAGCAGGTCGTCGTACGTCTTCAGCCCCGCGGGGTCGACTCCGGCGTCCTCCAGCAGATCCTCGCGGTACCACAGCAGGCCCGGGTCGAGGTCCCAGGGAACGCCGTAGATGCGGCCGTCGACGGTGTTCACCGACAACTTGTAGGCGGACGTCCGGTCGCGGTACGGCGCGATCAGGTCCGTCAGGTCGTACAGGTGCTCCGCCTGAGAGCCGATCTTGGCGTCGTCCCAGAAGCTGCCGTCCGGCAGATCGGTGCCTGTGATCAGGGTGTTGGCGAGCTTGGCGTCGATGTCGACGGCCTGGTGGTTCACCTTCACGTTCGGATGGGCCTTGCGGAAGGCGTCGATGGCCTTGTCGAACACCTTGAACAGGTCGCCCGAGCGGTTCCAGATGGTGATCTCGCCCTTGGCCGAGGCACCGGGCGTGCCGGTCAGCTTGCGCGGCTCGGAGGAGGCGGATCCCGGAGCGCAGGCCGCCAGAGGGCCCGCGAGGGCGAGGCTTCCGGCGCCGAGGGCACCGCGCAGGACCCGGCGGCGTGGAACGGTCGGTTGGGGCATGAGTACGGCTCCTCTGGGTGAAGGCGGGCGCCGGTGCGGGCCGCGCGGAACGGTGGAGGGCGCACGCGCACACGGACGCGGGCGTGCGTCACCGTGCCGCGGAACGGTGGTCCCGCGCGCCCGTTTGCAACGATGCAGAGATGATGCGGCGCCTTTTGCAACGATGCAATACCCGGGTAACATCGAGTTGTGCCGAGGGCGCCCGACCGGGGCCTTCGGCCGGACTCCCAAGACGGCGACATCCCGAGGGGGAATGCAATGGCCGGTACGACGCTGCGCGACGTCGCCAAGCGCGCCGGGGTATCGATCCGCACCGTGTCCAACGTGGTCAACGGCTCCGTGCCCGTCTCCGACGAGCTGCGCACCCGCGTCGAGGCCGCGCTGGAGGAGCTCGCCTACCGGCCCAATCTGGTCGCCCGCAATCTGCGCCGCGGCCGTACCGGCATGATCGCCCTCGTCGTACCCGAGCTCGACGTCCCCTACTTCGCCGAACTGGCCCGCGAGGTCATCACCGCGGCCCGCGCGCACGGATACGTCGTCATGCTCGACCAGACCGACGGCGACGGCGAACGCGAACGGGAACTGCTGGGCCGCGAGTCGCGGGCCACCATGTTCGACGGCCTGCTGCTGAGCCCGCTGACCATCTCCGCCGAGGAACTGCGCAGCCGCACCAACAAGGTCCCCGTCGTCCTCCTGGGCGAGCACATCTTCAACGGCGACTTCCACCACGTCGCGATCGACAACATCGCGGCGGCCCGCGAGGCCACGGAGCACCTGCTGGGCCTCGGCCGGCGTCGTATCGCCGCCATCGGCGACCAGCCCTACAGCACCGGCGAGACCGCCCAACTGCGCACCATCGGCTACCGACAGGCCCTCGATCGGGCCGGTGTCCCCGTCGACGAGGACCTCGTCGTCCCCACCCCCCGCTTCCACCGCCGCTTCGGCGCCGAAGCCGTGGAGCGGCTGCTCGCCCTGCCCCACCCGCCGGACGCCATCTTCTGCTACAACGACCTGCTCGCCATCGGCGCGATGCACGCGCTGACCCGGGCGGGGGTGCGCATCCCCGACGACATCGCCGTCATCGGTGTGGACGGTATCCAGGAGGGCCGCTACAGCTCACCGGCGCTCACCACGATCGCCCCCGACAAGGCGCGGATCGCCCACACCGCCGTCAGCACGCTGATCGCCGTCATCGAGGGCACGGCCCCCCCGCCCGCGGAGTCGAAGGCGCCGTACCGGCTGATGGTCAGGGAGAGCACGGCGGGAGGCGCTGCGCCGGCCTGACGCATGTCATCCCCGGCGTCGTCCCGAAAGGGGCACATCAGGCCCGGTCGGCCTCCGCGCGCACGGGAGTGATGATCTCGTCGACCAGCCGGCGCGCGACCTGCGAAGGGTAGGGGCTGCGCAGACTCAGCACGACGTGCGTCAGGCCGGCGGCGATGAGGTCCAGGATCGCCTTGCGGTCCCCGGCGGGGTCGTCGTACGAGACGATGTACTGCACCGAGCGGACGATCGTCCCGGGGTCCCGGCCGATGGCCGCGCAGTGCGCGTCCAGGACGCGGCCGCGCTCGATGACGCGGTCGAGTGTGTTGTGCGGCGGGCCCGGGATGTTCCAGATGTCCGCGTGCTCGGCGACCAGGCGCAGGGTCCTGTCGCCCCAGCCACCCACCAGCAGGGGCGGACCGGGTCGCTGGACGGGCTTGGGCTCGTTGTGGTTGCCCTTGAGGGTGTAGTAGCGCCCGTCGAAGTCGAAGACGTCCTCGGTCCACATGCGCCTGAGGATGGTGATGGTCTCGGCGAGGCGGGCTATGCCCTCGGCCGGCGGGACGAGTGTCAGACCGTAGCCGTCGTACTCCGCGATGGCCGGGTTCTCGCCGTTGATGCCTCCGGCCCCGGCCGGCTGGTGCGTGCCGCCCACGCCGAGGCCCATGACCAGACGGCCCCGGGAGATCACGTCCACGGTCGTGGCGATCTTGCCCAGAACGGCGGGCGGGCGGATCCGATTGCTCGTCACCAGCAGTCCGAGCCGGAGCCGCCGGGTCTGCGCGGCCAGGGCGCTCAGCAGCGTCCAGCCTTCGAGGATCTGTCCGTCCTTGGGGCCCGCTACCGGCATCAGGTGGTCCCACAGCCAAGCGTCCGCGAACTCCGGCAGGTCGTCGGCCTCCTGCCACACCCGGAGGATGTCCTCGTACGCCACGCGCATCGGCGTGGTCTTGATGCCGAACGTCACTCGGTGCTGCTGATGTTCCGTCATGGTTCCCCGTAATCCCCTCGGTTGGACGCACCGTCATCGGTGGCGGCCATGCTGTCAGGGTCGTTGATAATCAGCAACACTGATTATCAGTAACAGGATATGGTGATGGCATGACGGGCGACGCGACCGACGCAACTCCCGAGGCCCTCGCCTCCCGCCTCGGCTATCTGCTCAAGCACGTGCACCTGCGATGGGTCGAGGCGTCCGCGCACGCGCTGACGCCGTTCGGTGTCGACGGCCGCGAGTTGGCGGTCCTGGCCGTGCTCGCCGAGGACCGGCCGCTGTCCCAGATGGAGGCGGCGGCCAGGCTGGCCGTCGACCGCACGACGATGGTGGGGCTCGTCGACACTCTGGAGGAGAAGGGGTTCGTCGAGCGCCGCCGCAGCTCCCAGGACCGGCGGAAGAACATCGTGCAGCTGACTCCGGCGGGCCGGGACCGGCTGCGCGAGGCCGAACACGCCCGCGAAGAGGCGGAGCGCCGGTTCCTCGCGCCGCTCTCTCCCTCGGGTGCCGACGAGTTGCTCCGCGCACTGCGGACGCTGGCCGTCGCTCCGAAGAGCGCCGACTGACTTTCGGGAGTGAGCGGCCCAGGCTGCCGAAGTGCCGTCGTTCACAGCCGCGATCTATTCCCGGGTAGGGGCGCGGCGAGCTCATGACATACCTCACCGCGGATTTGGTTCATCGTTCAACTAAGCCGGGCGTAGGTTCATCAGTGCCCAACTCGAAGGGCACAGTCCCCGCTCCGGCTGAACCGTGCGCGGAGCGGGGCCGAGCAAGGAGGAAGATCATGAGTCGCACCTTCGTGCGCAGGGCCGCCACAGCGGTCGCATCGCTCGGCATCGCGGCAGTCTCACTTCTCGTGGCCGGCGGTTCCGCCTCGGCCGCGACCGAGCCGACGAGCCACCCCGCAGCCGTCGTCACCCATGAAGGCGGCAGCCACCATGAAGGCGGCAGCCACGGCGAGCGCGCCGACCGCCACGACGCAGACGACCGTCGTCTTGGCAGCAATCACCGGGAGGACGGCCGTTGGTGGGGCCAGTACCGCGAGCACGACCACCGTTGGAGCGGTCACCGCGGTCACGACCGTCGCTGGGACGGGTACCGCTGGTGGGAGCACAGCGGACGCGACTGGTACAGCTACGACCACGACCACCGCTACCGCTATGACGGTCACCGCCTCTACCGGTGGAACGACGACGCGTGGGTGATCTGGAACGTCGGCGGCCACTTCGACGTCCGCGTTCTCGACTGACAGGCCCTCATCACCGACTCCCGCGTCCGGGTGGGGCATCCGGGCGCGGGACGCCGCCGGTTCCCGGGCGGGGACCGGCGGCCGGCCGGGCACGCGTGAGCGGTGCCGTGTCCGAGTCAGGGTGGCATCCGGGGTCAGGGGTCGCACGCAAGGGACGGCGGGCGACCGACCGCACATGGATGCCACCCTGATCGCTGTTTCCGAGACGTGAAACGGGGTGCTGTCACCCGGTTCGGTGGGGGCCCGCCGTGCTTCCCCAAGGTGCGGCGACCTCCACCCAGTGCAACGTCCCACCTGTGCCGCATCGTTCCATGCCGTGGCCGGAGGCGAGCGCGTCCATCACGAGGGTGCCCCGGCCCCGCTCGTCCGACGGGCGGTCGGAACAGACGGATGAACCGCGCGCCGGGCCGCCGTCGGCGACTTCCACCCGTACGTGGGTCCGTCCGTCGCGGGAGAGCATCCGCCAGGTGATGCGGAGGTCCGGCAGGGCATGGCACACGGCATTGGTGACCAGCTCGGAGACGAGCACCTCCACGCGGGCCGCGAAGTCGCCGTCGAGGCCCCAGCGGTCCAGCAGACGCCGGGTCAGCCGCCGGGCCCTGCCCGGCGCGGCGAGCGAGTGCGGCAACGGGCAGGTGAGCGCCGGGCCGGCACGGCCGCGGACGGACGCCCTGGGCCGGCGCGCGGACGCGGTGTCCTTCCGCACCGGCAGACCCGCACCCGGCGTCCGGTACTGCTTCTTCTTGTCCTTGCCGGTCACTGTTCCACCAGCCTCTTCGGTTCCACCGGCCTCTCACCGGTTCCGGGTTTCCGGCAGCGGCCGGGGTGCGCTGCCCGTCGACGCGGTCAACAGTGATTGCGCATGCATCATTCCCTGCGGCGCATGCGTCATTCCCTGCTGCTACGAGGCTGTGCTCGCGTACGGCGTGGGTGCGTCGGTGGGCCGGGGTGTGGTTGCGGCGGTGGTGAACTGGTCGGCGCGGTCGAGGTCGGTCAGCAGGCGTTCGATGTCCGTCATGAGCGATCCGTAGACGTGCCAGGCGCCGGGCTCGGGGAGGGTGCCGTGGGTGATGAGGTCGGTCATCGTGGTGTGCCAGGCGGTGGCCTCGTCGATGCCCTGTCGCAGCCGGTCGCGGGCGGACGTGCTGTGGGGGCCGGCGGCGGGGCCGTGGGCGCCGAAGGAGGTGACCGCTTCTCCGGCTGCCTCCAGGGTGGTGGCGTAGCGGTCGAGGAAGAGGCGGCCGAGGTGGTGGTCGGTGTGGCGGTCGTCGACGTTGTCCGCCAGGGTCCGGGCGATGCCGCGGACCTGGAAGGAGACGTGGTGCAGGGCGCGCAGTGCCTCGGCGTGGGCGGGGGGCTGGTGCGGGCCGTGCAGGGCGCCGTGGACGGCGCAGCGGGTGTTCCAGCGCAGGCTCTCCTGCGCCCGGCCGACGTCCTCGTGGGCCTGTGTGACGAGTTCTTCCAGATGCCTGCCCGCTTCCAGCCAGGTGTGGGCGTGGTCGCCGTGGCGGCGTTCGCGCAGGCCGCGGGCCATGTCGTGCAGAAGGGAGCCCATGGCCGCGGCGAGGTCGCGCACCGATGCGTCGGAGGCGTCCAGGTGCAGCGGCGGCAGGATGAGGGCGTTGACCGCGGTGCCCGCCGCCGCACCGGCCAGGGTGGCCAGGACAGGGGCGATGACATGACCGAGGGGCGCCGCCGCGGCCACCGTCAGGGTGAGCACGGCGGTGGAGACGACCTGCAGCCGGTTGTCGGAGCCGCGGCCGCCCGCGACCAGCGCGACGGCCAGGATCGCCGCGACGCTTCCGGCCGTCGAGCCCAGCATCCACACCACCGCCGTGGCCAGCGACAGTCCCGCCGCCCGGGTGACCACGCTGCGCGCGGCCTGGGTGAGTGAGCGGTGGATGGTGGGGGCGTTGACCATGAGCAGGGCCGTGGCGACGGCGAGGTACTGCTGACCGGGCAGCCACCAGGACGCCACCTCCCACGACAGCAGCGCCGCGACCAGGCCTTTGGCGCCGCGGGTGAGCGCGGGGACCGCTCGCGTGCGGTGGTGCGGTGACCGGGCCGCGTGCAGCGGGCGCAGGACCGTGGCCGCCGCGGGCCGTCGCTTCAGGCATTTGGTTGAATCTTGCACGAATGCGATGGTTGCACGATTGGCCCCGTATGGGCAGTGGCGTGAGGCACAGCGAGGTGCGGCGATGCGGTGGGGGTGTGCCGAGTTCGGCCGCTTTGAGAGCCCGGTGGGCCGCTGGGTGAAATACCTCACCAGAGAAGAAGTTTAATCTTGTATGAAATCGGAGTAGCTTCGGCGCTGCTTCACCCCGGCCGGCCCTGGTGTCCGGTCCGCCGCCGCAGTGGAGGCCTCCCTCCGCCAGGCACCTGAAGTGGCGCCGGCGGCGGACTCCTCCCGCGAGCGGGGCCCATGTGTGCGCCCTTACGCGTGATCCGGGCCTGTTCGAGACGGCGGCCCCGCAGGGAGCGGCCCCGGGCCCCGGCATCGTCCGCGCGGGGAACTACGCACAGAGAGATCCACACCCATGGAGAGCTTCGTCGAGCAGCAATGCGAGATGCGCCTGGTCACCGCACCGGGCGGCAGCACCGCGGTACCGACCCGTCTGTCCTACAGCCCGTACGACCCGTACGCCGTGGAGGTCGCCTTCCGGTTCGGTCAGGTGTACCCGGTCACCTGGGTCTTCGCCCGTGAACTGCTGGCAGAGGGCCTGCGCGGGCCCTGCGGGCAGGGTGACGTACGGATCTGGCCCGTCCTGGGTGACGGGCGGTGCGACGTGCTGTGCCTGGCCCTGTCCGCGCCCGAGGGGAGCGCCGTGCTCGAGGTGCCGTCCGCCGTGGTGGAGCGGTGGCTGCGGCGGACCTATCAGGTGGTGCCGGCCGGCCGGGAGGCGGAGCTGCTCGACCTTGACGTCGAATTGTGCGGGTTGCTCGGGGAGGCGGCCTGAGGCCGGCGGAAGGGCCGGAGGCGACCTGGCGCGATCAGCGAATTACCGCATAACTTTCGAAAGTCTCTTGACTCTTCGAATGAGCCTGCATACAACGGTTCCGTGCTCTTCGAAGGCAGGAGCAGACGAGGACGACACCGCCAGGAGCGTGTGCGATGCGTATTGCCAATCTGTCCGGTCGGCTGGTGCTGCTGACGGACGCCGGATGGACGGACGTGGAGCGGGCCAGCCGCGGCCAGTTCTCCGCCGATCCCCAGGAGATCTTCGAGCGGTGGGACCAGTTCCGTGACTGGGCCGCTCAGGCGCCTTCGGCGGGCGACGTGCTCCTGAAGGAGTCCGAGCTGCACGCTCCGGTCCCACGGCCGCGCCAGATCCTGGCGATCGGCCTGAACTACCGCGACCACGCCGACGAGTCCGGGTTCGCCGTGCCGGAGCAGCCTCCGGTCTTCACCAAGTTCGTGTCGGCCGTCGCCGGTCCCCGCGCAGAAGTGGTCCTGCCCGACGGCAGCGTGGACTGGGAGGTCGAACTGGTCGCGGTCATCGGGCGCCACGCCTGGCAGGTGGGCGAGGACCAGGCCTGGGAGCATGTGGCGGGCCTGACCGTCGGCCAGGACATCTCCGAGCGGGACCTCCAGATGTCCGGACCCGTTCCGCAGTTCAGCCTCGGCAAGTCGTACCCCGGCTTCGCCCCCATGGGGCCGTACCTGGTCACGCCCGATGAGTTCGCCGACCCGGACAACCTCGAACTCGGTTGCGCGATCGACGGGGAGGAGGTGCAGAAGGGGCGTACCTCGGACCTGATCTTCTCCGTGCCTCAGTTGGTCGCCCGACTGTCCGCCGTACTGCCGCTGCTGCCCGGCGACGTGATCTTCACGGGCACGCCCGCCGGCGTCGGCCTGGGCCGCAGCCCGCGGCGCTTCCTTGCCGAGGGCGAGGAACTGGTGTCCTACATCGAGGGCATCGGCGAGATGCGCCACCGCATGGTCCGGGCCTGAGGGAGGGGAACGGCATGACAGGGCACGACCTCACCGAGATCACCACGTCCGTCCTGGTCGTCGGGGCCGGGCCGGCCGGGCTGACCGCCTCGGCCCTCCTCGCCCGCTCGGGCGTCGACTCCGTCACGGTGACCAAGTACCAGGGCACCGCGCACTCGCCCCGCGCCCACATCACCAACCAGCGCTCCGTCGAGATCTTCCGGGACCTCGGCATCGAGGACCGGGTGGCAGCGCTGGCCACTCCCCATCACCTGATGGGAAACAACGTCTGGGCCACCAGTTTCGCCGGCCAGGAGATCGCCCGGCTGATGACGTGGGGCACCGGCACCGACCGCAGGGCCGACTACGAGGCGGCCAGCCCTTCGCGGATGTGCAACGCGCCCCAGCACGTCCTCGAACCGGTCATCCTCGAAGCCGCCCAGGAAGCGGGCGCCGACATCCGCTTCTCCACCGAGCTGGTGCGGATCCGCCAGGACGCGGAAGGTGTCCACGCCACCGTGCGCGAGCGGACCACCGGCTCCGAGTACGTCGTCCACGCCCGGTACGTGGTCGGCGCCGACGGCGGGCGCTCCACCGTCGCCCGGCAACTCGGCTTCCGATTCGAGGGGGAGACCGGACTCGGCGCCGCCGTGAACGTCTGGCTGGAGGCCGACCTCACGCGGTACACCGCCCACCGCCCCGGAGCGCTGTACTGGATGTGCCGGCCCGGCAACGACTACTGGGTCGGCAGCGGGACGTTCGTCTGCGTCAAGCCCTGGACCGAGTGGGTCATGCTGTTCATGTACGACCCGGCCGCCGGCGAGCCCGACCTCGGCGAGGAAGCGCTGCTGGCCCGTGCGCACACCACCATCGGCGACCCCGCGGTGGACGTACGCGTCAAGGCGGTCAGCCGCTGGGAGATCAACCACATCGTCGCCGCCGAATACCGCAAGGGCAGGGCCTTCCTCGTCGGCGACGCGGCCCACCGTCACCCTCCGGCCAACGGGCTGGGCTCCAACACCTCCGTCCAGGACGCGTACAACCTGGCGTGGAAGCTTGCCGCGGTGCTGCGCGGACAGGCCGGTCCGGATCTGCTGGACAGCTACCACGAGGAGCGCCGGCCGGTCGGGCGGCAGGTCGTCGACCGGGCGATGAAGAGCGTGGCCGACATGCTGCCGATCTCCCAGGCCCTGGGATTCAAGCCCGGGCAGAGCGCGGAGGCCGGGTGGGCCGGCCTGGAGGAGCTCTTCGACGACAGCGACGCCGGCCGCAGGCGCCGAAGCGCCCTGCGCGAAGCCGTCGAGTTGCAGAACCACCAGTTCAACTGCCACGGCGTGGAGCTGGGCCAGCGTTACCGCTCGCGTGCGGTGATCGACGACGGCACACCGTACCCGCCCTTCGACCGCGATCCCGAGCTGTACTACCACCCGACCACCCACCCCGGCGCCCACCTCCCGCACGCCTGGCTCCAGCGCGGCGCCGAGCGCGTCTCCACCCTCGACCTCGCCGGCCGCGGAAACTTCTCGCTGATCACCGGGATCGGCGGTGAAGCCTGGCGGCAGGCCGCGAAGAAGATCGCCGCCGACCACGGCATGGAGCTGCCCGCTCACAGTGTCGGGCCGCGGTGCGACTACGAGGACGTGCTGGGGGACTGGGCACGGCTGAGGGAGATCGGGGACCGCGGATGCCTCCTGATCCGCCCCGACCGGCACATCGCCTGGCGCAGCCACGACCTGGACTCCGACCCCGAGCGCGCACTGCGCACCGCCCTGGACCGGGTCCTGGCCCGCCCCACGGTTCGGGGCGACTGCGTGGCCTGATCCGCACGGGAAGAGACCCATGGGGAAGGCCGATGGGAAAGGCCCTAGGAGCCGATGGGAAAGGCCCATGGGAAAGGCCGAAGGGAAAGCCCCATGGGCGGGAAGACATTCGGCGGCTCCCTGGACTTTCGACAGCGGTCACGTTATTCGAGCGCTGGTAGGCTGACGCTCATGGTGACCAAGGGCGGGAAGCAGACGCTGAGCGACGACGTCCGCTCGCGTCTGCGCTCGGACATTCTCAGCGGGCGCCTGCTGCCGGGATCCCGGCTGAAGTTCCCCGTGCTCAGCGCGCAGTACGACGTGAGCGTGAGCGTGCTGCGGGAGGCTCTGGTGCGGCTCGCCGAGCAGGGTCTGGTGCGGTCCGAGCCCCACCAGGGGTTCGTGGTGACCCCGCTGTCCCGGGAGACGCTGAGCGAGCTCACCGAGGCCCGGGTCGAGCTGGAAGCCCTCGTCCTGCGGCGCTCGGTGACCGAGGGGGACCTCGCCTGGGAGTCCGGGCTCGTGGCGGCCCATCACACGCTGGAGCGCACTCCGTACACCGCCGCGGACGACGACAGTCGCGTCGACGACGACTGGGCCGCCGCGCATGCCGCCTTCCACCGGGCGCTTCTGGCGGGCTGCGCCAACCAGAGGCTGCTCCAGATGGCCCTCGGACTGCGGGACGAGGCCGAGCTCTACCGCCGGTGGTCACAGCCGCTCGGCGACGAGCCCGGCAGGGACCTCGCGGGCGAGCACCGTCGGCTGCTGGACGCGGCACTGGCCAGGGACCCCGAGGCCGCGGTGGAGGCGCTGTGCGCCCATGTGCGGCACACCACCGAACTCCTGCTGGCGGCCGCCGACCGGCTGGAACACGATCGCTCGTCGTCACCGACGTGACGCCATGAGGTTGCACCATGGCGAGCCTGTCGGGGGCGTGTGGCGCCGCCGACCGCAGGTCACCGGCCCTGGAGGACGGCGGGACCCGGTGCCGCGGTCGCACGGCGGCTCACCGAATGGTGCCGCCGGCTTCCGGGCGGTCAGGCGTCTGCAACTGGTCGAGGATCTCGCGCAGCGACGTCAGCTGGGCCTCCGAGAGCCGGTCTGCGAACGCGCGCTCCACCACCTCGGCGTTGGTGCGGACCGCGCCGCGCAGCAGCTTCCGGCCGGCTTCGGTCAGCTGGATCGACGCCCCGCGCATGTCCTCGTCCACCGGCGCGCGGGTGATGTACCCGCGGTCCTCCAGTCTGTCGCACAGCCGGCTGACGGCACTCTGACTCAGGACGACACGGTCCTTCAGCTCGCGCAGCCGGGTCCCCTCGAGGGGGATGTTCACCAGTGTGTCGAACTCGCTGACCGAGAGCCGGTGACGTTCCGCGAGCGCACCCTCGATCTCGCGGAGCACGGCGTTGTGCACCTCCATCAGAGATCGCCACACGTCCACCTTGAACACCCTGCTGCCCGCTGCGGGCCTGCTGCGCGGCATTCCGCCTCGCCCCCTTCCGTAGGCCACGTCTTTGCGTGCGTATGCATCTATCTGCAGCGCACATCATTCTCGCAGACGGAGCCGAGGCGGGCACGACGGCTGTGACGGCCGTGGTCCGACCGGCCGTCACAACCAGACGGCCGGGGTCAGGCCTTGCCCGCGGCCGCGTGGCCGGCCATGACCGCCCCGTAGAAGGGCATGGCGAGGGTGCCGAAGATCTCGGCGGTGCCGGCGCCACCGGGGGTCTTCCAGTCACGCAGCAGCTCCGAGATGACACCCACGGTGGAGTTGAGGGTGACGCCGGCCTCCCGCAGGCGGATCAGTGAGGTCTCCCGGGCCAGGACGTTGGTGGTGCCGGAGGCGTCCGGCACCGCGTGCACGGCGTAGCCGCGCGCCGTGGCCGACAGGGACGCGAACATCAGGCACACGTCGGTGATCACGCCGGCGACGACGAGATGGGGCCGGTTCATGGCCCGCACCGCCTCCGCGAAGGCCGGGTCGTCGAAGGCGTCTACCTCACCGTTTCGATGGATCACCGGTGCCTCGTCCGGCAGTTCGGCGATCAGCTCGGGCAGGAGCGGACCGTTGGGGCCCTGAGGGGCGGAGGTGGTGGCCACGACCGGCATGCCGAAGACCTTCGCGGCCCGCGCCAGGGCCTGGGCGTTGCGCCGGACCTCGTTCTGATCGTGGTCCTGCACGCCCAGTATCAGCCCGCTCTGGTGGTCGACCAGCAGGATGCCGGTGTTCTCCGGCGTCAGGCGGTGGTTGGGGTAGCTGTTCTCGATGCTCATGGCGTCTTCCTGTGGATGGGTGACTCATCGGCACAAGCGCCCGGCGGCTGGTGCGCGCCGGGCTCCTCTGCCTGTTCGCGCTACGATGTAGATGGTTGCGCATGCATCAAAACGACGCAAGCGGCGCATCTGTTCCGTTGTGTCCGAAGTGGCCTCCGAAGCGGCCGGCCGCCATCCCGGCATCGGGCTCGTCGCCTGCGCTTATGTGCGAACTTCAAGATAACTTTCGAAACTTCATTGACTCGCCGAATGTGGTGCCGTACACATGGGGAATCGAGATGAACGCCGATGGGCGCGGATCGCAGGCACCGGACGCGCATACCGCGAGCGCGGGCGGAGGACATCTCGGAGGCGGGACCACCCCCGGCCCGGCGCCGGGCGACGAGTCCCCCAGCCAAGAGCGGAGCATCCGCGAGACGCCTGACGAACGGTCCCGGAGCGATCGCCCGAGACCCCTCAGCACCCGACAAGGAGTGTGGAACGATGCCGCTCCACCGACTCAATTCCCTCGTGATCGGAGTCCCCGATGTCGAGGAAACAGCCGCCTACTACGCCGAGTTCGGCCTGACGCCGGACGACGAGGGCTGGTTCACCACGGCCGACGGCGGGCAGCAGTTGAAGATCGTGCACGCTCCTACGCGACGCCTGGTCGAGGTGAACATCGGCGCGGACGATCAGGACGACCTCGACCGGATCGCGCACCGGCTCGCGCGGCTGGAGCTCGACGTCCGGCACGAGGACGGCGCTCTCGTGACGGACGAGCCGGTCGCGGGATTCCGCGCCGTGGTGCGGGTCGCCGACCGGATCCGGCAGGCCGAGGAACCGCCCACCCCCTACAACGGACCCGGCCGCATCGAACGCACGGACGGCCGAGCGCCCGGGCTCCTGCGGCAGCACCCCGTCCGGCCCCGCAAGCTCGGCCACGTCGTCGTGGGCTCGGTCGACCACGAGGCCACCCAGCGGTTCTTCACCGACGGGCTCGGATTCAAGGTCAGCGACTCCATCAAGGGCCACGGCGCGTTCATGCGCTGCTCCACGGACCACCACAACGTCCTGGTCGTCAAGGCCCCCGTGAACTTCCTGCACCACACCTCCTGGCAGGTCGAGGACATCGACGAGGTCGGGCGCGGTGCCTTCACGATGCTCGAGAACCACCCGGAACGCCATGTGTGGGGGCTCGGCCGACATCACGCGGGGTCGAACTTCTTCTGGTACCTGAAGGACCCCGCCGGCAACTTCTCCGAGTACTACTCCGACATGGACTGCATCGTCGACGACCAGCTCTGGACGCCCGAGGACCTGGAGGGCGCCCTGGGGCTGTTCAACTGGGGACCGCCTCCGCCCCCGTCGTTCCTGCATCCCGACGACCTCGCGGGCCTGATGACCGGCGCACACCAGGCGTAGATCCCGTGCTCGCCATCCCCTCACTCCAGCGATTGCCCGACAGAGAGGTCGACGCTTCCATGCCTGTAGTCGAAACCGACGTACTGGTCGTCGGTGCCGGGCCGGCGGGCCTGACCGCCTCCGCGCTGCTCGCGCGCCGCGGGGTCGACGCGGTCACCGTCACCAAGTACCCGACCACGGCGCACACGCCCCGTGCGCACATCACCAACCAGCGCGCGATGGAGGTCTATCGCGACCTGGGAATCGAAGATCGCATCCGAACCGTCGCCGTACCGCGCGACGCGATGGGCGACAACGTATGGGCCACGAGCTTCGCCGGACAGGAACTCGCCCGGATGAAGGCCTGGGGCACCGGTGCCCGGCGCAAGGCCGACTACGAGGCGGCCAGCCCGTGCGAGATGCACAACGTGGGACAGCACCTGCTGGAGCCGGTCATCCTCGACGCGGCCCTGAGCCACGGGGCGGACATCCGTTTCTCCACCGAGCTGGTCGACATCACCCAGGACGACGACGCCGTGTACGGCACGGTGCGCGACCGGAAAACGGGGGAGAACTACACGATCAAGGCGCGGTATGCGATCGGCAGTGACGGTGGCAGGAGCACGGTCGCCGAGCGGCTCGGATTCCCCATGGAGGGGGAGACCGGGCTGGGCCACGCGGTCAACGTGTGGCTCGAGGCGGATCTCACCGAGTACCGGGCACACCGGCCCGGGACGCTGTTCTTCACCATCCAGCCCGGCAAGGACTTCTGGCTCGGCTCCGGCACCTACGTCTGCATCGAACCGTGGACCGAGTGGGTCCTGATCGTCGTGTACGACCCCGCGGTGGAGCAGATCGACCTCAGTGAAGAGGCCATGCTCGCCCGGGTGCACGCGACCATAGGCGACCCCTCCGTCGAGGTGCGGATCAAGGACGTCAGCCAGTGGCAGATGAACCACGTCATCGCCACCGAGTACCGCAAGGGACGCGTGTTCCTCGCCGGCGACGCGGCCCATCGGCATCCGCCGGCCAATGGACTCGGCAGCAACACCTCGGTGCAGGACTCCTACAACCTGGCCTGGAAGATCGCGCTCGCGGTCCAGGGCAAGGCGGGGGACAGGCTGCTCGACAGCTATCACGCCGAGCGTCATCCGGTCGGCAGGCAGGTGATCGACCGCGCGCTCAAGAGCGTCGGCCTGGTCGCCCGGATCCCCTCCGTGCTCGGCGTGCGCTCGGGCCAGACCGATGAGGAGGGGAAAGCCGCACTCGCCGAGTTCTTCAGCCCGGGCGAGGAGGGCAGAAAGAGACGCCGCCGGCTCGAGGAGGTGCTGGAGGAGAACAACCACCACTTCAACGCCCACGGCGTGGAACTCGGACAGCGCTACCGCTCCGGTGCCGTCGTCGGCGATGGGACCGACGAACCGTCGTACACCCGCGACCCCGAGCTGTACTACCACCCCACGACCCATCCCGGTGCCTGCCTGCCGCACGCCTGGCTCGAACACGAGGGCCGGCGGATCTCCACCCTCGACCTCGCCGGCGGCGACCGTTTCGCCCTGATCACCGGCATCGGCGGCGAGCCGTGGCTGCGGGCCGCCGAGGAGATCTCCGCCGAACTGGGCGTGGAGATCGCCGGCCGGCCCGTGGGCCGCCGGCTGACGTACGACGACGTGTACGGCGACTGGGGCCGGCTCAGAGAAGTGGACGAGGACGGCTGCCTCCTCGTACGCCCCGACCGGCACATCGCCTGGCGCTCGCAGGACCTCGTCCGCGATCCCGTCCGGTCCCTGCGCCAGGTCATGCGGCAGGTTCTCGGTCACAACTGATCACTGCGAAGGGAATCATCGACATGGACCTGGGTCTTCTCCTGCTGCGCCTGCTCCTCGGCGGACTGCTCTTCGGCCATGGCGCGCAGAAGATGTTCGGGTGGTTCGGCGGCTTCGGCCCCACGGGCACCGCCGGTGTCTTCGAGTCATGGGGACTGAGGCCTGGCAAGGCCTTGGTCGTAGTGGCCGCCTGCTGTGAACTGACCGCCGCCGCATCGATGGCCCTCGGTCTGGTGCCCGTCCTGGGGGCGGCGGTCGCGCTGGGCACGATGCTGGTCGCGGTCTCGGTCAATGTCTCCAAGGGGATCTGGGCCCAGGCCGGCGGCTACGAACTGCCCCTCGTCTACGGGGTCCTCGCGGCCGGACTCGGCTTCACGGGCCCAGGCCGGTGGTCGCTCGATCACACGCTGGGGCTGGACGATCTGGCCGGCGCCCGCTGGGGCGCGGCAGCCGTCGCCCTCGGCCTGGTCGCCGGCCTGATCCTGGTCGGCCACGCGACGCGGCACCGTCCGCCCACAGCCGCGTGACTCGGCCATGTCGTCCCCGGCGGACATCCCCGCTCCGACCCCCCGCTCCGACCGACAGAATCCGACCGACAGAAAAGGAACACCAGCCATGGTGGAAGCAGGCCGTCATGTCGTCGTCATCGGCGGCACCAAAGGACTCGGCTACGAGGTGGCCCGGGCCAGTGTGGCGCGCGGAGCGCGCGTCACCATCACCGGGCGGGACGAGGCGGCGGCGAAAGAGCGCGCGCAGGACCTGGGTGACCTGGCCGTCGGTGCCGCGTGCGAACTGACGGACTGGGACTCCATCGGCAGGCTGTTCGCCGGCGTGGACGTCGTCGACCACCTCGTCCTCACCGCGCTGGACCGCGACTTCAACACCATCGCGGACTTCCGCCCCGACGACTGCGCACGTACGTCCCTGATGAAGACCGTCGGGTACGCCACGGCCGTCCACGAGGCCCTGCCGAAGTTCTCCGACGACGCGTCGGTGGTGATGTTCAGCGGACTGTCCATGTGGCGCCCCGTACCGGGCTCGACGACCATCTCGATGGCCAACTCGGGGATCATCGGACTGGTCAACTCGCTCGCCGTGGAAGTCCCGCCGGTGCGGGTGAACGCGATCACCCCGGGCGTCGTCGCCGGCACGGCGGCGGTGGACGAGGCGGACGAAGTACGCCGGGACTGGTTCGAGGCCATGCGCCGGCGCACGCCCGCCAAGCGTCTGCCGACCACCGAGGACATCGTGGCCTCGGTGATGCTCCTGCTGGACTGCCCCGGCATCAACGGCGCCAACCTCGTCGTCGACGCGGGCATGCACCTCGTCTGATCCCCATGCACACACCGCCCGAATTCCCCGCCCGGGGGGCTTCACGGGCTCCAAGCCCCTTCTTCACGAAAGCAGATGCCGAGATGACCGACACCACTGCCCGCGAGGCCCGCGAGGCCCGCGAGGACCGCAAGGCCGTCGCCGTGGCCTACTTCAAGCGCATGGACGCCGGACGCGACTTCACCGACCTGTTCGCCGACGACGCGTACGTGTACTTCCCCAAGCACGCGCCCGCCCGGGGCATCGACGAGGTCCGGCGGCTCTTCGCGGACGTCTTCGTGCTGTTCAGGTCGGTGGTGCACGAGGTGGCCTACTTCAACTACGTCGTCCAGGGCGACCATGTGGTCGTCGAGGGCACCACGCACGGTGTGCTCGCCGACGGCACCCCATGGCGTGCCACCGAAGGACTCGGCGGACGCTTCTGCAACGTCTTCGAGATCCGGGACGGCAGGATCCAGCGACTCCACATCCACCTGGACCCCGACTACGGCGACGCGGACACCGCGCGCTACCCCTGGCTCGACGCCGCTTCCTGACCGCGCGCCCGCCGCGGCGGGCGTACCGAGACGCAATGCCATGAAAGGGAACACCAGCCCATGGACAAAGTCTGGGAGACGGCCGCCGACGCGGTCCGGGACATCGGCGACGGAGCCACACTCGCCGTCGGGGGCTTCGGCCTGAGCGGCACACCCGGCGTTCTGATACAGGCACTCCATGAACAGGGGGCCACGTCCCTGAGCGTCGTCTCCAACAACTGCGGCGTGGACGACCGGGGGCTCGGCATCCTGCTGGCGGCCGGACGGATCGCGCGCGTCACGGGTTCGTACGTCGGCGAGAACAAGGAGTTCGCCCGGCAGTACCTCGGCGGCGAACTCGAGGTCGAACTCGTGCCCCAGGGAACGCTCGCCGAGCGGTTGCGGGCCGGTGGCTGCGGCATTCCCGCGTTCTTCACCCCGGCCGGTGTCGGCACCCAGGTCGCGGACGGCGGGCTCCCGTGGCGTCACGGCGCGGACGGGTCCGTGGCCGTCGCCTCGCCACCCAAGGAGGTACGGGACTTCGGCGGCCGCTCGTACGTGCTGGAGCACGGCATCACCACCGACTTCGCCCTCGTGCGGGCCGCGAAGGGCGACCGCCACGGAAACCTGGTCTTCCGCCGCTCCGCCCGGAACTTCAACCCGCTCGCCGCGATGGCGGGCCGCGTCACGCTCGCCGAGGTCGAAGAGCTCGTCGAGCCCGGCGACCTGGACCCGGACGAGGTCCACCTCCCCGGTGTCTTCGTCCAGCGGGTCGTACCTCTGACGCCGCGACAGGCGGCGGACAAACAGATCGAACGGCGCACGGTCCGCGCGCCCTGGGCACGGGAGACGGTGCGACGCTGATGGCCTGGAGCAGGGACCAGATGGCCGCCCGGGCGGCGGCGGAGCTGACGGACGGCTCGTACGTGAACCTCGGGATCGGCCTGCCCACGCTGGTGCCGAACTTCCTGCCGGCCGGCGTGGACGTGGTACTCCAGTCCGAGAACGGCATCCTCGGCGTGGGGCCGTACCCGCACGAGGACGAGGTCGACCCCGACCTGATCAACGCGGGGAAGGAGACGGTCACCGTCCGGCCGGGCGCGTCCTTCTTCGACTCCTCGCTCTCCTTCGGCATGATCCGCGGCGGCCACATCGACGCCGCGGTCCTCGGCGCCATGCAGGTCTCGGCGCGCGGTGACCTGGCCAACTGGATGATCCCCGGCAGGATGGTCAAGGGCATGGGCGGGGCGATGGACCTCGTCCACGGCGCCCGCCGGGTCATCGTGCTCATGGAGCACACCGCCAAGGACGGCTCCCCGAAGATCGTCCCCGAGTGCGGTCTGCCGCTGACCGGCCGGAGGTGTGTCCACCGCGTCATCACCGACCTCGGCGTCCTGGACGTCACCGGCGAAGGGCTCGCCCTCGTCGAGACGGCCCCCGGTGTCACCGCCGGCCAGGTCGCCGAGCGGACCGCCGCGCCCCTGCGCGTCGACGTCTGACGCGCCCCTGGACGGCTCACCGGTCCGCAGACCCGGACAGCCGCGGACCGGTGAGCCCTGAACGCCTTTTCGACGATGGGGGAGTACAATTTTCACCGTCCGGTGAATTATGTGCGATGAAGTGCTGCTCTCCTGAGAGGCAGGGCTGAGATGGAGCGGACCACGTGCTGTGTGGTCGGCGGCGGTCCCGCGGGCATGGTGCTCGCGCTGCTGCTGGCCCGGGCCGGCATCGCCGTGACGGTGCTGGAGAAGCACGGCGACTTCCTGCGTGACTTCCGCGGCGACACCGTGCACCCCTCGACGCTGGCCCTGCTGGACGACCTGGGTCTGGCGCGGCGCTTCGCCGAGCTGCCCCAGCGGCGGGTGCGCACCGTCCAGCTGCCCGTCGGGGCGGACCGGTCGATGGTGACGGTCGCGGACCTCTCCGTACTGCGCGGGCGCTACGACTACGTGGCGATGGTGCCCCAGTGGGACCTGCTGGACCTGCTCGCCGAGGAGGCCGGCCGCGAACCCGACTTCCGCCTGCGGATGAGCACCGAGGCGACCTCCTTCCTGGTCGAGCGCGGGCGGGTCACCGGGGTGCGCTACCGCACCGCCGACGGCGGCACGGGGGAGCTGCGCGCCCACCTCACGGTCGCCTGCGACGGGCGGGGTTCACTGGCCCGCTCCCGTCCGGAACTGGGACTGCGCCGCTTCGACTGTCCGATGGACGCCTGGTGGTTCCGCCTTCCGCGGCACGAGGACGACCCGAGCGGACTCGTCGGCGCCACGGGCGACCGCTTCCTGACCGCGATGATCGACCGCGGCGACTACTGGCAGTGCGCCGCGCTCATCCCCAAGGGCAGCGACGCCGAACGCCGCGCCGCCGGCCTCGAGACCTTCCGGGCCGGCTACGCCGCCGCCGTCCCCTGGATCGCCGACCGCACCCATGTGCTGCGCTCCTGGGACGAGGTCAAGCTCCTCGACGTGCGGCTGGACCGTCTGCGCCGCTGGCACCGCCCCGGCCTCCTCTGCATCGGCGACGCCGCGCACGCGATGTCCCCGGTCTTCGGCATCGGCATCAACCTCGCCGTGGAGGACGCCGTAGCCGCAGCCCGACACCTGATCCGGCCGCTGCGCGACGGGGCCGTGGGCCTGAGCGACGTGCGCGGTGTCCAGCGCCGGCGCCGGCCCACCACGGTCGCGACACAGGCGCTCCAGCGGATCGCCCACGCCGGATTCATCGCCCCCGTCCTGCAAGGGCGGCAACCCCTCGGCAGCGCGGACCGGGCCCGGCGCGTCGCGGGTCTGCTCGCCGGATCCCCGCTGGTACGCCGCCTCCCCGCGTATTTCATCGGATACGGCGCCCTGCGGGAGCACCCGCCGGACGCCGCGCTCCGCTAGGTCCTGTCTCCGGCCCGTGCCGGATCGCCGGATCAGACGGGGAGATGCGCTCGGGCCGCCGCCTCGATCAGCGTCGCCCGCTGACGTGCCGTCAGTTCGCCTGCCGCCGTCCTCTCGTCGGCGACCTGGGTGACCGCCCGCACCAGGCCGCCCCGGTCCTGGAACGGGCCCTGGTCCCAGACCTCGTCGAGGAACGTCAGACCCTCGGCGCCGGGGCGGTTCTCGATGCCGGTGGCCGTGTCCCCGAACACGATCTCGGGTTCGGCGCGCTTGAAGTACATGTGATAGCTGTCGGTGTTGTCGATGTAGAAGGGCACCAGGGTCAGGCCGTTGGTGGTGAAGGTCATGGGCTCGCCGGTGGGGCGTATGACCCGGCTCAGGTCGCGGCTGAGCGGGTAGTCCCGGTACAGGGTCAGGTTCTGGTACTCCGTGGCGGAACTGCGGATCACCAGGGGCACGGGACCGTAGGCGACGGCCTGCGTGGCGGGGTCGTCCAGCGCGCGCTCGATCCGCAGGGTGAAGGGCGCGGCGATCTCCACCCGGTCCCCGGTCCGCCAGTGCCGGCTCAGCGAGACATAGGTGCCGGGAGTGGCCCGCACCCGCTGCCGCACGCCGTTGAGCCGGACGGTGAAGCCGCGCTCGGCCCAGTACGGGACCCGCAGTCTGAGGTCGAAGCGGCCGTCACCGGTCACGGTCAGGGTGCTGGTGCCGGAGGGGTCGGCCGGGTAGCCGGTGGACTGGGCGATCCTCAGTCCGCGCTCCCGCCAGTCCAGAGTGGACGGGAGATAGAGGTTCACATAGAGGGTGGAGCCGTCCGCGGAGCTGAAGTAGACGGAGTCCTGGAACTTCGCGTGGGTTTCGAGCCCGGTGCCGCCGCAGCAGGTGCCGAGGTTGCCGTACGAGCGCCGGGCGCCCGGATTGACGGGAACGAAGTAGGTCAGCAGAGGGTCGGTGTCGCTCGAGGTGTTCCGTCGCGAGGCGAGGATCTGGCCGTACAGGGCCCGCTCGTAGTACTGCATGTACTTCGGGTCCGCGGTGTGGAAGAACAGGCTCCGGCTCAGCTTGAGCATGTTGTAGACGCAGCAGGTCTCGGCGTTGCTCTTCTGGATGGTCCTGGCGATGACGTCCCGAGCGCCGAAGATCTCGCCCGAGCCGGCCATGCCGCCGTCGACGTACGTGCGATGCGGTACGACCATGTCCCAGAAGTTCCTGGCCGCGGTGAAGTACTCCTGCTCCCCGGTCTGTTCGTAGATCTCCAGGTAGCCCTGGTACTGCGGGATGTGCTGGTTGGCGTGCTCCCCGTCGAGGGTGTCCTCGTTCGCCACCGCGGCGTCGAACAGGTAGGTGTTGTCGAAGCACTTGGCGGTCGTCAGGTACTTCTCGTCGCCGGTGAGGGCGTGGAGGTCCGCCATGACCACCGGCATCGCGTTGTACTCACCGGCGATGTAGATCTTCCACATCCGGTCGAGCTGGGTCCTCGGCAGATGGCCGAGTCTGCTGTACGCCCAGTCGCCCATGCCCAGCACGATGCGCAGGGCCTGCTCGTTGCCCGCGTGCTGGTAGGCGTCGAGCAGCCCGCGCATGATCATGTGGCAGGTGTACCAGGGCGCCCAGATCCTGGGATAAGTGGCGTACTGCTCCAGCAGGATGAACTGCGTCTCGGGATACGCCGCCAGGTAGCCGGCGTGGCTCGGCGCGGCGGGGTCGTCCGTGCCGACCAGCGCGGCCAGGGCGTCCTGGCACTCGCCGAGCGCGGTGACCATGTAGTCGGCCTTCTCCTTGTAGGCGATCTCGCCGGTGCCGGCGTAGGCCAGGCTCAGGGCGCTGAGGAAGTGCCCCGCGTAGTGGCCCCGGAGGTTGCCGTCCGCGGTCTCCCAGCCGCCGGGCGGCTGGGCTCCGTGGGTGTCGAGCCCGGCGTTGGTGCGGAAGACGGCCAGCATGCGGTCGGCCGGGTAGGCGTGCAGGAAGTTCAGCACCCGGTCACGGTTGTCGGTGAACAGGCTCGGTCCGAGCGTCACACGGGTGTTGTCGAACGGCTTGACGACCCAGGACGAGGGCGTGGGCAGGACGACGTCGCCCGCGGCGGCCGGGGCAGAGGTGGTGCCCGCCGTCGCGGCCGCCGCGGATGTCGCACGCGTCGCTGCTTGGGCGCCGGCCGGGAACATGGCCTGGAACGCCGGGATCGCGGTGGCGAGAGCGGTCAGCCGCAGCAGATCGCGGCGCGGTAGTTCGGACATGGCGGTCTCCTCCGGGGCAGCGGAAGCCACGGCGGTCCGGCAGGCACACAGCGGGCAGACGTGAGCGGCACGCGGGTGCCCGGCCGGGACAGGGCATGACGTTCCGACAAGTACGTGCGGTGCGGGTGCGGAACGGGAGTCGGCGCAGTCGCGAGGGCGCACACGTGCGCGCCGGTTCGGGGCCCCGCGTCGGCGCCGGCTCCCTGTGCTGTTCGATATATCGAATTCCGTTCGAAGTGCTGACTGAGGTTATGTGGGCCGTTTCACAGGTGTCAATGGGTGCGGCTCGCCCCGCGCCGGAGCGGGCGCGTGGTGTGTGCACGGATGGTGAAGAGGCCCTGAGGGCTGGTGAGATGCGGTCGTGGGAGGGGTCGTGGGAGCTCGGAGCCCGGGGGGTCGTCCGGTGCGGTGCGATCGCCGTCCGGAAGGGGAAAACCGGTTTCTCGGGGCGATGCGAGCCTGGTGAAATGATCTTCACGTCCGGACACTACGATCGGACCGCAAGACAACCGTTCGGCCGGCCCGATCCGTGAGTGCCGGTCGGGGTCGCCGATGCCAGGGTCCGCTCCCCGGGCTGCGGTGATCTTCCTTCCCCGGAGGACCTTCCGCATGTTCCGAAGTATTGGGAACGCTGTCGTCCGACATCCAGTCTGGACGATCGTGGCATGGCTGATCGCGGCAGTGGCGATCGTCGCCACCGCTCCGAGCCTGCCGTCGAACAGCGACGAGAGCAGTTTCCTGCCCAAGAGTTACGAGTCCATCAAGGCCGCGGACCTGCAGCAGAAGGCGTTCCCCAGCGCCTTCACGCCGTCCGCGATCGCGCTGTACCAGCGCACCGACGGCAACAGGATGACCGCCGCGGACAAGCAGGACATCGCCCGGATCACCACAGAGCTGGGCAAGAAGCACATCGACCAGGTGCAGAAGGTCGTCCCCGGCCCGCCGTCCAAGGACGGCAGGTACGGCCTGACGCTGGTGCAGATGGACAGCAAGAACGCCGGCCAGCCCAAACAGGCCGACGCCGCCAAGGTCTTGCGCGACGACATCAAGCAACTGGCCAAGGGCACGCATCTCGAGGTCAAGCTCGGCGGCTCTGCCGCGCAGGCCCTCGACCAGCAGGACTCGTCCAAGCGCGGCCAGGCGCTGATCGGCATCGGCACCTTCGCGATCATCCTGGTGACCCTGCTGATCATCTTCCGCGCGCCGATCCTGGCCGTCCTGCCGCTGATCCTGATCGGCCTGGTGTCCGCCATCGCCAACGGCCTGATCTCCTACGCCACCAAGCTGTTCGACCTACAGGCCAACAGCTCGATCTCGTCGATCCTGATCGTCGTGCTCTTCGGCGTGGGCACGGACTACTTCCTCTTCCTGATGTTCCGTTACCGCGAACGGCTGCGGGCCGGTGACGAGCCGAAGCAGGCCATGATCAACGCGGTCGACCGGGTCGGCGAGGCCATCGCCTCCGCCGCCGGAGCGGTCATCATCGCCTTCCTCGCGCTGGTGCTGTCCACGCTCGGCTTCCTCAAGCAGATGGGCCCGGCGCTCGCCATCGCGGTCGGCGCCACACTGATCGCGGGCCTGACCCTGATCCCGGCCGTCGTCTCGCTCATCGGACCGAAGGTCTTCTGGCCCTCCAAGTCCTGGCAGCGCGAGCCGGACAACGCCCGCTTCGCCGCCCTCGGGCGCGGCGTGCGGCGCCGCCCCGCCCTGACCGCCGTGGTCTCCGGCCTCGTCCTGGTCGTGCTGTCGCTCGGCATGCTCGGTTACAAGGCCACGTTCGACCTGGCGTCCGGCTCGATGCCGAAGACCAAGGAGTCCATGGTCGTCCAGGACGAGATGCAGAAGGCCTACTCGGCGGGCGCCGCCGCACCCACCGACGTCTACCTGTCCAGCACCGACGGCAAGCCGCTGGACAAGGCCGCCTTCGACGCGTACCAGAAGAAGCTCGCCGCCGTGGACGGGGTCGCGGACGCCCGTATGACCCAGGTCGCCAAGGACGGCACCACCGCGGACTTCACCGTCACCCTCAAGTACGAGGCGTCGACGGACAAGGCGATCGAAGCCGTGGGCGAGGTGCGCGACGTCGCGCACTCCAGCGCGCCCGAGGGCACCGAGGCCCTGGTGGGCGGCATGTCGTCGATCTACAAGGACATCAACGCCGCGGTCAACCACGACTACCGGACGGTCTTCCCGGTCGCCGCCGTCCTGATCATGATCATCCTCGGGCTGTTGCTGCGCAGCGTGGTCGCCCCCTGGTACCTCATGGCCTCGGTGGGTCTGGGCTTCGGTGCCACGCTCGGCGCCACCGTGTGGATCTTCCAGAACGGACAGGGACACTCGGGCCTGATGTTCATGCTCCCGGTGATCATGTATCTGTTCGTGGTCGCCATCGGCACCGACTACAACATCCTCATGATCGCCCGGCTCCGCGAGGAGGCCCGCGAGGGCCGCGAGCCGCGTGAGGCGGCCGGCCTGGCCCTCCGGCACGCCGGGCCGACCGTGGCAGCGGCCGGCTTCATCCTCGCGGCCACGTTCGCCACGATGATGCTGGCGGGCAACTCGCTGCTCACGGAGATGGGCTTCGCGGTGTCCTTCGGCATCGTGGTCGCCGCCTTCGTGATGGCGATGTTCTTCACCCCGAGCCTCACCGCGCTCATCGGCCACGCGGCGTGGTGGCCGGGGCACGGGGACCGGGCGCGCGAGCCGGCACTCGGCGGGGGCGACACGACCCCCGGTTCCCAAGCGGTCCCCGGCCAGGACCGGGACGCGGTCGCGTCCGAGACGTCGGGGCACCGCGAGTAGGGCCTGTCCCGGATCGAGGCGGCACGGCCGCGGCGGGCGAAGGCGCTGTCCAGCAGCGTCTTCGCCCGTTCCATGTTCCACACTGGTCTGCGGAACCGGTTCGAGACCGGTCGCCCGGGATCGGCCGACGGGACAGGGGAGAGACCAGTGGCATCGAAGACACACAGCGTGGGCGTTCTCGTCTTCGACGACATGAAGATGCTGGACCTCTCCGGCCCGGCGGAGGTCTTCAGCGAAGCCAACCGGTACGGAGCCGACTACCGGCTGACCGTCGTCTCGGTCACCGGCAAACCGGTGCGCACCTCGATCGGCCTCCAGGTGCCGGTGGACATGGACGCGGACGCCGCCCCCGCCTTCGACACCCTGCTGATCCCGGGTGGTGACCTGCTGCCGGGCCGTCCCGTCGACCCGGAACTCGTCGCCGTCGCGAAGAACCTGGCGGAGAAGGCCGGACGGGTCGCGTCGGTCTGCACGGGCGCGTTCGTCCTGGCGGCGTCGGGCCTGCTGGAGGGCAGGCGGGCGACGACGCACTGGGAGCACACGACGTCGCTGGCCCGCGGCTATCCGTCGCTGCACGTGGCGCCCGACGCCATCTACGTCAAGGACGGCACCACCTACACCTCGGCGGGAGTCACCGCCGGCATCGACCTCGCACTGGCGCTGCTGGAGGAGGACCACGGCCCCGACCTGACCCGGAAGGTCGCCCGCTCGCTGGTGGTGTACATGCAGCGGGCCGGCGGGCAGTCGCAGTTCTCCGCCTCGCTCCAGGGCCCGGCTCCCCGCACCCCCGTGCTGCGGCTGGTCCAGGACATCGTGCAGGCCGATCCGGCCGCCGACCACACCCTGGAGTCGCTCGCCGAGCGGGTCCGGGTCAGCCCCCGCCACCTGACCCGCATGTTCCGCGCCGAGCTGGACACCACGCCGATGAAGTACGTGGAACTGATCCGCTTCGACCGGGCCAAGGCCCTCCTGGACGCCGGACACGGCGCCACCGAGGCCGCCGCCCTGTCCGGCTTCCCCAGCTACGAGAGCCTGCGGCGCGCCTTCGCCCGCCACCTGGGCGTGTCACCGACCCGCTACCAGCACCGCTTCAGCACCACGCGCCCCGGTTCCGGCACCGCGACGCCCACCGGACACACCCGCGGCACCGGACACCCGTGAGAGCGCATGGCCGTTTTCGAGGACTTGTCGGCCATCCGGTAGCGGACGCGACGGCCGGAGGGGGCGGAAGGTGGGAGCACATCGACACCCACCGTCCGAGGAGGCCCCCATGGCAGAGAAGATCGCCGGCGTCGAGATCCCCGACAGCAAGCTCGTCCAGGACGCCACCGACCTGATCCGCGACACCACTCCGCCGCTGATCTACCACCACTCCCGGCGGGTCTACCTCTTCGGCAGCCTCCGGGCCCGGGCGCTGGGCGTCCATCCCGACCCCGAACTCCTCTACGTGGCGGCGCTCTTCCACGACACGGGTCTGGTGCCGCCCTACCGCAGCGACGACCAGCGGTTCGAGATGGACGGCGCGGACCAGGCGCGGGCCTTCCTGCTGAGCCATGGCGTCCTCGACGCCGACGCCGACACGGTGTGGACGGCCATCGCCCTGCACACCACGCCCGAGGTGCCGTACAAGATGGCCCCGGAGATCGCGGCCACCACGGCGGGCGTCGAGGCCGACGTGCTCGGTCTGCACCTGGCCGACATCAGCGAGGCCGAGATCGACGAGGTCACCGCCGCCCACCCCCGGCCGGATTTCAAGCGGCAGATCCTCGCGGCGTTCACGGACGGCTTCGCGCACCGCCCCGACACCACCTTCGGCACGGTGAACGCGGACGTGCTGGAGCACTTCGTCCCCGGCTTCCGGCGCACCGACTTCGTCGAGGTGATCCAGAACTCCGCCTGGCCGGAGTAGACGCGATGTGCAGGGCCGACGGCGTCCCCGGCACGACCCAGGAGAGTTCCGGGCACGACCCAGGAGAGAGGAGGAAGGACAGAGCATGGTGAACACACCCGCTCGGCGCACGGCGGACGTCGTCGCCCCGGCCGGAGGTGCGCCGCGGGCCGCCGTTCGCCCCAGGGGGGTGGCCGGCCCCGGCCGCCCGGACGTCTCCTGGCGGGCGAGGGCGTCTGCCGCCGTCTCCGTTCCCGTCGCCCTCGTCACCGTCGTCCTCGGTGTGATGGCGGCCGGTCTCGTCGTGCCCCAGGACGTCCATCTGGCGACCCTGTTCATCGCCGCGCCGCCCCTGATGGCGGCCTTCTCCACGGCGCTGCCGACCGGGAACGTGGCCGGCCTGTCCCTGGTGGCCGCGTTGGTCTGCGACATCCGCGACGGGCTGCTCGGCTCGCCCATCCTCGTCGTCCATGCGGCGACGCTGCTGGTGGTCTCGCTGCTCCTCGTCGCCTTCTGCCGGGGCCGGGAGCGCAGTCACCAGGAGGCGAGCCGGCTGCGAGCGATCTCCCAAGCGGCACAGCACGTCGTCCTGCGGCCGCTTCCGCGCCGGATCGCGGACCTGAAGGTCGCCGCCCTCTACCGTGCCGCCGACACTCTCGCCGACGTCGGAGGCGACCTGTACGCGGCGGCGAAGACCCCGTACGGCACCCGGTTCCTCATCGGGGACGTCAAGGGCAAGGGTCTCGCGGCTCTGGACGACACGGCGGCCGTGCTGGGCGCGTTCCGCGAGGCGGCGTACCAGCACCCCACCCTGCCGGATCTGGCGGCAGCCCTCGAAGGGAGCTTCCGCCGTCATGTGGCGGAGGCGGCGGACACCGACCCGGACGCGGCCGAGCGCTTCATCACGGCACTGCTCCTGGAGTTCCCCGCCGACGGCGGCGTCATGAGGTCCGTCAGCTGCGGACATCCTCTGCCGCTGCGTGTGCACGGCAACCGCGTCACCGCGCTGACGAGCCGGAGCCCCTCGCCGCCCCTCGGTCTGGCCGGTGCCGACCGCGAGAACTACCGGCAGGAGGAATTCGCGTACGCCCCCGGAGACGCGTTCCTGCTCTACACCGACGGCCTCGCCGAGGCCCGTGACGCCTCCGGAGCCTTCTACTCCGTCACCGAACGTGACATTCCCTGGCGCACGGCCGGGGCCGATCCGGAAGCCCTGCTCCAGCAGGTCCACGCCGACCTGCTCCGCCACACGAACGGGCGCCTGCACGACGACGTGGCGCTCGTGGCCGTCCAGTGGGCCCCTGCCTGCTGAGGCGGCGACCGCTGGCGGGCCGCCCCGGGTCGGACACCCACGGCCGGCGTCGTGCACATTCGGCGGGCTCAGTCGCGGATGTCCTGCAACAGCCACTCGCGGGGGATCTCGTGGCCCATACCGCGCTCGCGAGCCCGTTCGTAGACGAGCGCCGCGACGGCGTGGAACTGGGCGCCCTGGATGTTGCCGCGCTCGGAGAACGTCACCTGCTCATCGCTCTCGCGGGCGCGGGCGCGGCCCGCGAGTACCGCGTCGAGGTGGACGACCCGGGCATCGGCCGGCGGGCGGCGGACGCCCCTGTCGTGCCGGTGGCGCCGCCAGACGGCGGCCCCGGGGTCGGCCCGGTAGGTGACGTACTCGTCCTCGGTCTCCCAGCCGGGCGCGGACGAGGGCACGCTGGCGCTGCCGAGCCTCAGCCACACGTCGAAGCGTTGCCGCGCCCGTGCGTCCGGGCTGCCGCCGATGCAGGTGACGTGGGTGCCCGGCCGGAGATGCCGTCCGAGGACGACGTCGCCGACGGCGTCGGTGCAGCCGGCGACGATGTCGGCGCCCTGATGGACCCGTTCCGGCTCGTCGACCGCCACCGCGTCCAGGCCGTACCGCTCGCGCATCTCGGCGGCGAAGCGGTCGCGATGAGCCCGGGTGGGGCTGTAGACCTGGACGCGTTCCAGCGGGCGTACGGTGCGCAGCGCCTCGACGTGGCTGCGTGCCATGCCGCCGGAACCGAGCAGGCCCAGCACACGCGCGTCACCGCGGGCGCCGTGGCGTACGCCGATGGCCGAGTCGGCGCCCACCCGCAGGTGCTGCATCAGCCCGTCGTTGAGCAGCGCGAGGGGTTCACCGGTGCGGGCGTCGAGCAGGAGGACCAGCCCGCAGAACAGCCCCGGCCGCACGCAGTGCTTCTCCTGGGTCCGGCGGCCCGGGGGACCGGTCTCGGTGAGCACGTCGGACTTCATCCGGAGGGCTACGTAGCCGGTGCGGGCCGAGCCGCCCTCCATCGTCCCCCACCGGTAGACGCGCTCGTCGTCCACGGGCAGGGCCAGATCGATCCGGGGGCGGCACACTCCCGTGCCCGCGGCCAGGTCGCGATAGGCCTCTTCGAGGGCGTGCACCACATCGTCCATGGTGAGCACGGCGGCCGTGACGTCGTTGCCGAGGACGAGCATGCTCCTCCCTTCGGCGCTGCTCGGGGGCTTCGGGTACCGGTGGCGGCGGTCAGGGCCGCACGGGTGTGCGGGGGCCCTCGTGCTCCGCTCGCGCGGCGAGGTGCCGCCACATCGATGAGACGTTGAAGGCGGGCCCGAGGTCCGGCAGTTCGGCGATGTCCTCGTCCGGGATCGGGCGCAGGGGTGCGCCGCTGGCGGCGACGGCCAGGGTGGTGCGGGCCAGCGCGTCCACGGAGAGGGCCCGGGTCACGGCCTCCGCCACGGCGTGGCGGGGATCGCCGGTGCCGACGGAGACGAGCCCGTGGCCGCGCAGGACGACGACGGGACGGTCCCGGAGCGAGGCGACCATCTGTTCGGCGAGGTCCCGGCGGCGGATCAGGGCCGAGCGGGGCCAGACGGGGATGCCGTCGTGCGCGAGCCGGGCCGCGGGGATGTCGTAGGAGCCGACGAGCGGAAGCCAGGGCAGGTCCGCGGCGGAGGCGGCGACCACGGCGGGCGGATGGGCGTGCACCACGGCGGTGACCTCCGGCCGGGCGCGCAGCACCTCGGCGTGGATGGGCAGCTCGCTCGGCGCCGACCACCCCGGGGGTGTCTCGCCCTTGCCGTCGAGGTCGACCTCCTGGACGTCGTCGACCGTGGTGAAGGCCAGGCCGCACTCCTCGGGGCCGCGGCCGCGGACCAGGAGGGTCTGGTCGCCGGTGCGGGCGCTGACGTGTCCGAGGATGTGCTCCGTCAGGCCGGTGACGGCGAGGACGCGGCAGGCGACGGCGACGCGCTCACGCAGTGCTTCGTACGACTCCACCAGGATTCGCCCGTTCTCTATTGGTCTGTTGGTATGACTTTAAGCCATTGTCGAAGAGCTGGTCAACGAGCCACCTGGTCATGGGACAATGCGCTCATGCCTTCCCGACCCAGCCATGCCCGGCGCGCTGAGAACGAAGCCGCGACGCCGGCCAAGCGGACCGCCGCGCCCGAGGGCCTGTTCAAGGCGGTGTCCTCCAGTCGCGTCTCCCAGCTGATCGTCGACCAGATCCGAACGCTGCTGAAGGAGGAGCACCTTCAGCCCGGCGACCGGCTGCCCAGTGAGCGCGATCTGTGTACGCAGTTCGGCGTCAGCCGGGTGACCGTGCGGGAGGCGCTGCGCAGCCTGGAGGCCAGCGGGCTCGTGGAGATCCGTGTCGGTGCCCGGGGTGGTGCGTTCGTGACGGCGCCGTCGTCGCGCCGGGTGGGCGAGGGTCTCGCCGACCTGCTGTCCCTGTCACCGGTGACCTCGGCCGAGGTGACCGAGGCGCGGCTCGTCTTCGAGCTGGGCATCGTGCCCCTGATCGTCGAGCGCGCCACCGACGAGGATCTCGACGCGCTGCGTGCCCTGTGCGACGAGCACGCGGAGGCGGTCAAGCAGGGACGGTACGACATGGAGATGTCCGCCGACTTCCACGCGCGTGTGGCGGCGTGCACGCACAACGCCGCGATCGAGATGCTCGTCCAGTCCTTCCACGGCCCGATGCTCATGAGCCTGCGCGAGGCGCAGAGCATCGAGCCCCGGATGGGGCAGAAGGGCTCGAAGGAGCACCGCGCGTTCGTCGAGGCGCTCGCGGCGCGTGACGCGGAGGCGGCGACGGAGATCATGCGCACGCACCTGAAGCGGACGGCGTCCCGGGTGAAGGGCGAACGCTCCGGCTCCTAGGGGACGAGCCGCCCCCTGGCGGCGAAGCGGGCAGGCCCCGGATCCGGTCGGGTCCGGGGCTCTTTTGTGTCCGCCGCTAAGGCATTATGGTTAGACCATCAGGCGATCACAGGGCTATGGCCATCACAGGAGGCACCATGGGCAAGAAGGGGCGCGTCTTCGTCCGCGGCCTGACCTCGGAGACCTACGGGCTGGGCGAGTACCGCCGACGGCAGCTGGCCGTCAAGCGGGTGCGTGACGACTCCGTGGTCGTCGACGACGCCAAGGTGGCCCACTCCGGCGACAGCGAGAAGTCCCGGACGTGGTGGCGGGTGGGCCCGGGGGACGAGGACTTCCTCACCCAGACCATCCAGGTCCACTTCGTCGAACTGCCGCCACAGTCCAGCAACCACGGGCACGGCCACCAGAACGAGGCCGCCTTCTACATCCTTCAGGGCCGCGGCTACGAGATCCACGACGACCAGCGCTACGACTGGGCCAAGGACGACCTCGTCTTCGTCCACACCGACTCCGTGCACCGCCACTTCAACCCCTACGACGAGACCGCCACCGCCCTGGTGGTGAAGGCCAAGAGCACCTGGATGTTCATGGGCCTGTGGCAGCAGGGCCGCAGCGGCCCCGTCGAGAGCGAGGACGAGTTCGGGCCCCGCGAGGACTGGTCACGCATCTGGACGCCGGGCGTCGGCGAACGCAAGAAGGTCATCAAGCCGGCCGACACCACCTGGGAGAACACTCCGCTCGGCCGGGTCCGCGTGCTCTCCTCGCCCGAGCGCACCGACGCCCGCATCTTCTCCGTCGACGCCTTCGAGCTCGACATCCCCGCCGGCAGCCGCTCCGGCAAGTACTGGAAGATGGCCGACGAGGTGCTCTACGTCCTCGACGGAGGCGGGTACGCCCTCCAGTGGGAGGTCGAGGCGGAGATCGCCGAGAAGTACTACGCGCGCGTCGCGCTGGAGCCGACCCGGCACGAGATCACCAAGGGCGACACGCTGTACGTGCCGCAGAACCACGTCTGCCAGCTCTTCGCCTACGACGGCACGCCCCTGCGGCTGCTGTCCGCGCAGAACCGCGTCTTCAAGCACCTCGGGTACGACACGGTGCACTTCATGGAGGACGCCCCCGAGTACCCGTCGGCGCCCGGCGCCTGACCGAGGCACCGCACGCCCGACCGGAACGCTTCGGCCCCGCACCGTCCTGACGGATGCGGGGCCGAAGCACGTCGTGCGTCACATGTGGTCCGCGGCGGCGGCCTCCTCGGCCGCCGCCAGGAGGTCGTCGAGAGTCAGCCGGGCCGGCTCCCGCGCCGTGTCCAGGCGCAGGGCGAGCGCCCCGTGCACGGTCTTGCGGATCCGCCGCCCGTCCAGCCCGGTCAGCAGCTTGCCCACCCGCTGGTGCACCGCGGCATCCTCCGCCAGGTGCGACAGTTCGGGCCACTGCGCCGCCAGCGAGCGCAGCGAGTCGGCGACGATCCGCGGCACCACCGACTCGTCGGGCAGTTCCGTGCGCACCACCAGGTCCGCACGGGAGAGGAACGCCTCGTCGACGGCCTCGGCGAAGTTCGTCGTGACCACGAGCAGGGTGCCCGGACGCTCGGCCCGCAGCGCGTCGAGCCCGCTGAGCACGGCGTCCGTCGCCCGGTGCACGTCCACCGGGTTGGTGTCGAAGGACGCCGCGTGGCGGCGCACCGCCAGCGCCTCGACCTCGTCGACGAGGACGAGCGTGTGAGGGCGGCGCGCGGCCAGCTCCGGCAGGGTCTCGCGGAACAGCCGGGAGACCGCGCGCTGGCTCTCGCCCAGCATCTCGCTGGGAAAGGCGTGCGGATCGACCTCGACCAGTGTCGTCGCGCCGTGCGGGGCCAGGGTCCGCGCGGCGGCCTGGGCCAGGCCCTGGGCCAGGGTGGTCTTGCCGGTGCCGGGCGGACCGGCCAGCACCACCAGACCGTGCGGGGCGACGGGCGAGCCCGCGAGCCGCCGCCCGTGCCGGAGCACGAGGACGGCGGTCGCGAGCAGCCGCTCCTTGACCCGTGGATCGACGATGACCGAGTCCCACGGCCCGTCGTGGTGGTCGGCGGGCAGGGCGTGGATCCCCGCGACACCGTGCGGAGTTGCGGTGCTCACCGTCACAGGTCCTTTCGCTCAGGGCCAGGTGGGGCGGGTCAGCGCGGGCCACCGGATCGTCGACGGGTCACCGGCCTGCGCGTCGCGGATGTGGTCCGGCGGCTCCTCGAACAGCACCAGCGGATCGCACAGGGCCCGCATCGTCTCCAGCAGGCTGTCGAACATGTGGATGCGGACCACCTTCGCGGTGTGCTCCGGGTCGGTGTTGATGTGCTGGTGCCACAGGAAGTGGTCGACGACGATGATGTCGCCCTTCTTCCAGGGATGACGCTCGCCGCCCTCGGGCTCGGTGCCCAGATAGCTCTCACCGCTGCCCTCGACGACGTACAGCCACGCCTCGCCCGGGTGCCGGTGCATCGACTGGGCGCGGCCCGGGCCGATCTCGAACATCGCCATGGTGATGCCCGAGGCCTGGTAGCCGATGGCGCGGTCCAGCAGGAAGGTGGTGCGGGTGCCGCGCGGGGTGTTGCGCAGCTCCAGCTCGTCCCAGCTCGTGTGCAGCCGGCCCGAGCGGCGGGCCTCCTGGTCGCGGGCCAGCCGGCGCAGCCGGGTCGCGTACGGGTCGGCGCCGTCGCGGCCCGGTGAGAACGGCGGGCGCGGCGGCAGGTCGGCGACGGGTGTGTGGCCCGCGTCCTCCAGGACGGCCATGCCCATGGTCTCCAGCAGCGGCGCGCTGGAGAAGGTGAGGTAACGCGTGGCAATGTCCCCGTCGTTGCCGCTGCGGTGCCAGGACCAGGCCGGCAGATGCAGTGAGTCGCCGGGGCCCCAGTCGATCCGCTTGCCGTCGATCTCGGTCCAGCCCCAGCCGGCGACGACGAAGACCATGGCGTCCCACGAGTGCCGGTGCAGCGTGGTCGTCGTGCCCGGATCCAGCTCGTGCGCCAGCGCGTCCATCGTGCGGGTGGGCCGGTCGCCGTCGGCGCCGACGTAGACGCCCACGCGGCTGCCCCGCTCGGTCGGGTGCATCGCGACGTCCTCGAGGGCGACGACGGTCCGCTGGTTCTTGCGCCACTCCTCGATGAAGGCCGCTCGTCGTCGTTTCTGGACGTGGTAGTGGGTGACTCCGGTCGTGGTGTGCGTACTCAACGTGTCTCCCAACAGGAGGTGGTGAAAGGGGAGTCGAAGGATCAGGAGGCGCCGGCCGCGGCCCTCTCCACGCGGTACTCGCGCACCGTGCGGCTGCGGGTGGCGCTCGCGCCCGAGACGAGGGCCGGCACCAGCCCGCCGAAGGTGAGCGCGGCGACCGGACCGAGCACGCCGGCGGCGACGCCCATCAGCGAGTCACCGAGGGCGGGGCCGCCTCGGGAACACATCTGGTAGATGGCCGAGACACGGCCGCGCAGCTCGTCCGGCGTCTCCACCTGGACGGCGGCGTGGCGCACGGTGGTGGCGACCGCGTCCGCCGCGCCCAGGGCGAGGGCCGCGGCGCCGGCGATCCAGAAGGTGCGGGACTGGGCGAGGGCGACGACGGCCAGGCCGTACGCGGCCGTTCCCCACAGCACGATGCGTCCGGCGCGGGCGGTGCGCACCAGCCGGAAGACCCACACCGATCCGATCAGCGCCCCGGCCGAGGGGGCGGCGGACAGCAGGCCGTAGCCGGTGGCGCCCACGTGCAGGACGTCCGAGGCGAAGGCGGGCAGCAGCACCCGGTACGCGCCGAACACCGTGGCCGTCAGGTCCAGGCCCATGAGCTGCCAGACCACGGGCCGCTCGGCCACGTACCGCACGCCGTCCCGGAGGCTGTCCCACAGCGAGGGGCGCGCTCCGTCGACGCGCAGGGACGGCACGCGCAGGACGGCCAGCACGGCGACCAGGGCGGCGTAGGTGACGGCGTCGAAGACGTAGACGGCCCCCGGCCCGCCGACGGCGATCAGCCCGCCGGCCAGCGCCGGGCCCACCAGGACGGCGAGCTCGCGCGAGGGGTTGAGCAGGGCGAAGGCTTCGACGAGCCGCTCCTTCGGCACCATGGCCGGGATGAGCGCCTGCCGGGCCGGCTGGTCGAAGGTCGCCGCCGCCGTCGCCAGCAGCGAGGAGACGACGACAGCCCAGACCGTGGCGGAGCCCGCCAGGGTGAGCGCGGCGATCCCCGCCGACACCAGCAGCGCCACCCCCTGCGTGACCTGGAGCAGCCGGCGGCGGTCCAGCCGGTCGGCGTAGATGCCGCCGGCCGGGGACAGCACCAGCAGGGCCACCGCCTGCGCCAGGCCCACCAGTCCCACCTGCGCGGTGGAACCGGTTAGCTGGTAGACCTGGTACAGGTTGGCGGCGACGGCGCCCCGGGTCCCGATCTGGGACAGGACGACGCCGCCCCAGTAGAGGTCGAAGTCGCGGTTGCGCAGTACCTCGGGTATCGCCATGGGTCAGTCGACCGGGACGAGGGTCACCTTGTCCGGGGCGACCGAGAAGTGCACCTCCGTGCCCGGCGGTATGGACAGGGTGGGGTTGGAGCGGTTGCGTATCTCCAGCTCCCCGACGCCCACGATGTGGTCGACGACGTCGCCCATGAACGCGCGGGTGAGGACCGTGCCCGACCACTCGTTGGGCACGTTGCCGCGCCGCTCGCGGGACAGGTCGACGCACTCGGGCCGGATCGAGACCAGTACCGGGTCCCCGACCGTCGGCGTCTTCTCCACCCCGTGGGCGACCATGCGGCCGTGCGCGGTGTCCACGCTCACCTCTCCCGCCGATGCCGAGACGACCTTGCCCTCCATGAAGTTGGAGGTGCCGATGAACTCGGCGACGAACCGGGTGGCCGGCTTGGTGTAGATCTCGCGGGGCTTGCCGATCTGCTCGATGCGGCCCTGGTTCATCACCGCGATGCGGTTGGACATCACCAGCGCCTCGGACTGGTCGTGCGTCACGTAGATCGCGGTGAGGTTCAGCTCCCGCTGGAGCCGCTTGAGCTCGAACCGCATCGACTCGCGCAGCTTGGCGTCCAGGTTGGACAGCGGCTCGTCGAGCAGCATCAGCTCGGGCCGGGTCACCAGGGCACGGGCCAGGGCCAGGCGCTGCTGCTGGCCGCCGGAGAGCTTGGTGGCGGGCCGGCCGGCGTAGGCGGCCAGCTCGGTGACCTCCAGGGCCTGCCCGACGAGGTCCTCGATCTCCTTGCGGGCGGGCCGCTTGGCGCGGGGCATCACCTCCAGCGGGAACGACACGTTCTTGAACACCGACATGTGCGGCCAGATGGCGTACGACTGGAAGACCATGCCGAGACCGCGCTGGTTGGCGTGCATGTTGATGCCCCGCGCCGCGTCGAACAGCACCCGGCCGCCGAGCGTGACCCGGCCCTCGGTGGGGCGCTCCAGACCGGCCACCGAGCGCAGCGTGGTGGTCTTGCCGCAGCCGGACGGGCCCAGCAGGGTGAACAGTTCGCCGTCGTGCACCTCGAAGTCGACCCCGCCCACGGCGTACACGCGCGCGCCCTGACCGGACCGGCGCTTCGAGGCGCGCGCGGAGGCGTCGTCGTAGCTCTTCTTGAGGGATTCGACCGTCAACATCGCTGAGGGTCCCTTCGATCAGTTCGCGGAGTCGCTCTGCAGCCCGAAGCGGGCACCCAGGCGGTAGGCAATGGAGACGAGGACGACGAGCAGGACGACCATGCAGACGCCGAGCGCGGCGAGGGTGGTGAACTGGCCGTTCTCGAACTGCTCCCAGATCAGCACCGACAGGACCTCCTTGCCGGGGCTGTAGAGCAGGATGGTGCTGGACAGCTCGCGGAAGGACACGACGAGGATGTAGACCCAGCCGGCCAGGATGCCGCCGCTCATCAGCGGCAGCAGCACCCGGCGGAAGGTCTGGAACCACGAGGCGCCGGAGACCGCCGCCGACTCCTCCAGCTCCGGCGACATCTGCGCCATCGCGGCGGAGGAGTAGCGCATGCCGTACGGCAGGTAGCGGGTGCAGTACGAGATCAGCAGGATGAACAGGGTGCCGTAGATGGGCAGCGACATCCTCAGGTAGACGAACGCCAGCGCCAGACCCAGGACCAGTCCGGGGATGACGATCGGGGTGAACGCGAGCAGGTCGAGCAGCCGTCGCCCGGGGGCCTTGGTGCGCAGCACGACCCAGGCGACGACCGCGGTGAGGATCATCACCGCCGTCGCCGCGCCCACCCCGACGATCAGGGAGTTCTTCAGGGCGGTGAACGCCAGCGGCATGTCGAGGACGGCGCGGTAGTTGTCCAGCGTCATCTGGCTGAGGGTCTTGCTGGTCGGCGCCGCGTAGTACTTGAGGAGGGAGGCGTAAACCAGCACGGCGACCGGCAGGACCACGGTGAGCAGGAAGTAGAGGATGACCCCGGCGCCGACGAACGGGCGCGCGCGGCCGAGTTCGACCGGCCGGGGCCGGAACGCCTTGCCGGTCACGGTCTGGAAGTTGCGGGAGGAGCGTTGCAGCCAGCCGGAGAGCAGCACGCCGAGGACGGCGATGAGAAGCAGGCCGATCGCGTAGGCGCCGGCCGCGCCGTAGTCGACGGGATAGGCACGCAGCACGAAGTAGATGCGGCTGGTGAAGACATAGATGCCGTTCTGGAGGCCGAGCAGGCCCGGCACCTCGAAGCTCTCCAGGGACTGCACGAACATCAGCAGCGCCGCGGAGATCATGGCCGGCCGCAGCAGGGGTATGGTCACGCGCCGCAGGACGGTGAGCCGGCTCGCCCCGGACATGGCGGCGGACTCCTCCAGGGAGGGGTCCATGGCGCGGAAGGCGGCCACCATGAGCAGGAACGCGACCGGGGCCAGGTGCAGCCCCTGCACCCAGATCATCCCCCACACGCTGTAGATGTTGACCGGCGACGCGCCGAACAGCGGTTTGAAGACGAGGGAGTTGATCAGCCCGCTCTGCGGGTCCCCGAGGAAGATCCAGGACGTGGCGTAGAGGATGCCGGGGACGATCAGCGGTACCAGTGACGCGGCGAAGAAGAGGCCCTTGAACGGGGTGTCGGTGCGGACCTGCACATACGCCAGGGCCGTGCCGATGACCAGCGCGAGCGCGGCCGAACCGAGGGCGAACCACAGCGAGTTGAGCATCATCTCGCCGGACTGCGAGTTGCCGCCGTAGGCCCGGGAGAAGGCGCCGAAGGAGATGCCCCGGCCGTCGGCGCTGAGGAAGGTGTCGTGGACGAGGTAGCCGAGCGGCACGATCGCCAGATAACCGACGACGAGGACGGCGCCGCCGACGAGCAGGCCCTGGAGGGACAGCGGGCGGCGCAGCAGCCGCAGGAGCCGGACCGCCCGGCCGTCCGCCGCGGGCCCGGGTGCGGAGCCCGGACCGGAGCCGGGCCCGTTGTCCTGCGCGGTGGTGGAGGTGGGAGCGAGGGTCATCGCGGGTCACTTCCCCGAGCCGGCGACGCCGCGCAGCAGCGCGTCGTACTTCTTGTCCCAGCTGCCGTCGTCGTTGCTGAGGCCCTTGACGTCGAAGGGGACGAGCGTCAGGCCGCGCAGGCTTTTGTCGCCGGGGACCTTCGTCGACGGGGTGAGGCCGAGCTCGACCAGCTCCTTCTGCCCGTCGGTCAGCAGCCAGTGGTAGAACAGCCAGGCCGTCGCGGGGTGCTTGGCGTTCTTGAGCATGCCGACGCCGTTGGGCCGGGCGAAGGCGGGGATCTTCGACACCCCGCTCTTGGGCAGGTGGGTCACGGGAGCGCCCTTCTCGGCGGCCCGGTCGGTGATGTAGGTGTAGTTCATCGCCTCGATGGGCGACTGGCCCGCGGAGAGGAACTGCATCATCGTGGTGTGGCCCTTGGCCACCTTGGCGTTGGCGGCGATGGCCTTCCACAGGGCGTCGACCTGGGCCTGTGTCTTGCCGTGGCCCAACCAGTACTTGGTGACGTTCTCGAACCAGTCGCTGTCGCTGACCTCGAGGGTGAGCTTGCCCTTGTACTTGGGCTGGGCCAGGTCCTCCCAGCTCTGCGGCTCGTCGCCGGGCTTGATCAGGTCGGTGTTCCAGGCGGGCTGGAACACGTTGAGGCGGCTGGCCGTCCAGTGGTCGAACTTGCCGGCCGGCTCGACCTTGTCGAGCGCGGAGCCGTTGAAGTCCGCCAGCAGGCCGTTGCCGGACAGCGCGGTCATCTCCAGGAAGTTGGTCTCCACCGCGTCGGCGCCCGCCTTGCCGGCCTGCGACTCCTGCATGGCCCGCTGGAGGACGGTCTCGGAGTTGCCTCGGAAGACGCTGACGTGGATGCCGTACTTCTTCTCGAAGGCCTGCGCGACGGGCGTGGCGATGTCCGCGGTCATCGAGGTGTACAGGGAGAGTGTCTTCCCCTCCTCGGCCGCCAGCTCCTGGGCCTTGGCGACCTGCTGGTCCTTGGGCAGCGCGGCGATCTGCGCGTAGGTGCCGTCCGCCTTGGCGGGCGCGGCCGTGGTGACGGCGCCGCCGCACCCGGTGGTGACGGCCGCGAACAGCACTCCGGTCACGGCTAGGGCGGTGTTACGGGTCCTCATGCGGTGCTCTCCTGGGGAGGGGCGAAGGGGCGGTACGGGAGTGCGGTCAGCCGGCCGCGGGGACGCCGCGCAGCAGCGCGTCGTAGGCGGTGTTCCACTTCTTGGTGTCGGTTTCGGCGGTCTTCGAGAGGCTGTAGGTGGTGGTGCCGGGCGGGATCGGATCCCGGTATCCGGGAACGCTCCTGGCCGCCGGGATGCGCAGGGACTCGGCGATGATCTTCTGTCCGTCGCCGAGGACCCAGTCCACCCACAGCAGGGCGGCGGCCGCGTGACGCGGGCGGGCCATGAGCGCCACGCCGTTGGGCCGCAGGATCACCGGCTCGACGGCGGGCCGCCAGGCCACCGGCGCCCCCTTCCTGGCCGCCTTGTCGACGGTGTGGCTGTAGACCGACAGGGCCACGGAGAACTGGCCGGCGCTGAGCTGCTCGCCCTGCACGGTGTGGCCCTTGGTCACCTTCACATTGGCGGCGATCTTCTTGAAGAGGGCGTCCACGGCCGCCGGGCTCATGTGCCGCTGCTCGGTCAGGTAGGTGTGCATCGAGGCGTACCAGTCCCAGTCGCCGACCTCGACGGACAGCTTGCCCTTCCACTTCGGGTCGGCGAAGTCGGCGAACTCCCTCGGCTCCTGGCCTTTCTTGACGAGGTTGGTGTTCCAGCCGACGACGAAGGCGTTGAAGCGCTCCGCCGTCCAGCCGCCGAGGTCCTTCGCGGCGTCCTTCAGCCCTGCCGTGGCGGGGCCGTCGTAGGCGTGGAGCAGGTGCTGGGAGTCCAGGGCGCGCAGTTCGAGGTCGTTGGTGTCCATGACGTCGTTCTGCGGCTTGTTCGCCTGGTTCTCCTGGAGTGCCCGCTGAAGCACCGTTTCGGAGTTGGCGCGGAAGGCATGGACCTTGATGCCGGGGTAGGCCTTCTGGAAGCCGTCGACGAGGTCCTGGATGTCGGTGTTGGAGGTGTACAGGTCGAGCACACCGCCCTCGCTCCTGGCGTCGGCCAGCAGCTTCTGCGTGCGCTCCTGGCCGGTGAGCGATTCGTAGGCCGCGTAGGGGTTCTCGGCGGGGGCGGAGCCGGCGGCGCCCGCCGTCGGGGAGGCGCCGCAGCCGGTGAGGAGGAGCCCGGCGGCCAGCAGGCCGGCGGGGAGAGCACCTTGACGCATCGCACACTCCTTGGACGAGGCGAACGGCTCGTGGGACGGACGGAGAGGGCACAGAGTGTGGGGGAGGGTGCGGTCGCGGCGACGGCGGGCACGGGTGCGTCGGCCGGTCGGCGACGGGTTTGCGGCTCGGGTCCGTCCCGGTCTGTTCCCTGCATGAAACAGGAGTTGAGGTATGATGGTCTAACCATAGGACAGGAGCTTTACTTCATCGTTATGACGCGGGGCCGCCCGCACCCACCGTCTCCTGCTCGAAGACCAGGGACTTGATCGTGACCGGTACCGTGCGCGACGGAAAGCGCAGCCGTCCGAGGTCGACATAGTCGAAGTCGCGCAGACTCAGCCCGTCGACCACCATGAGGTCGGCGGTGACGTCCAGTTCCTCGCGCAGCAGTCTGCCGAGGGTCAGGGCGACGTCTCCGTCGAGCACGACGTACAGCGGTCGTCCGGCGGCGGTCCGCTCGGCGAGGGCGTCCCGGACGCCGCGCGCGAACGGCAGCAGCCTCTCGTGGCTGGGCGGCCCGCTCCACGACAGTGCGAGAGCGACGTCCGCGCCCGTCTGCGCGACATCGAGCGCGACCAGGTGCCGGCGGATCGCGGCGGCCACCGCCTCGGCGTCGACCCTCTCGCCCAGCCGGTAATAAGGCCTGATCACCTGGAGGTTGCGGCGCGGCAGCAGGGCGTCCGGGTCGGAGACGTAGCCGGTGTTGCCGCTCAGCTGGACGCTGTACTCGGAGGCGCCGAGCGCCGTCGCCCGGATGCACTCGCCCGGCGGAAGCAGCGGATACGGCAGCGCACCGGCCTCCAGGCGCCGGGCGAGCGCGTGGCCCAGCCGGCGGCCGAGGTCGCCGAAGTCCCTCCGCTCCCGGCCGTAGACGTACTCCGCCACTCCGCCCGAGAACATCACCGCGTCGACGCCATCGACGATCGGCAGCGGCTCGGTGAGGTACAGCCCGCGGATGCCGGTCGGCAGCGGATCGGCGGTGACGGCGGCCACGAGAGCGTCCGCCATCGACTCCGCCACGCGGTCCAGCTCGTCGGGCCGGGCGGTGTCACCGACCTTCCAGGTGAGCCCGGCGCGAGCCGCGTGCGCCGCGCCCGCCGGGTCGAGCCGGACGATGCGCCCGGCTTCGTCGACCACCTGGAGCCGGCCGCCGACGTGGACGGCCGCCGTGGCCGTGACACGTCCCGCGTCGAGCACGGCCAGCTTGGTGGTCCCGCCGCCGATGTCGATGTTCAGGATGCGCTGACCCGTGTCGTAGGAGACCTGGGCCGCGCCCGACCCGTAGGCCGCGAGCATGGCCTCCATGTGATGGCCGGCGCTCGCGGTGACCAGCTCGCCCCCGCGCTCGGCCAGCACACCGGCGATCGCCTGCGCGTTGCGGCGGCGCAGCGCCTCGCCGGTCAGGATCACCACCCCGGTGTCCACGTGCGCCGGGTCGACGCCCGCCGCTTGGTAGGCCGTGTCGATGATCGACCCGAGGGCGCCGGCGTCGATGTGCTCGTCGTCGGCGTACGGGGTGAGCTCCACGGGGGAGCGGTGCAGCGTCTCGCGCCGCACCACCAGATAGCGGCTCGTCAGGTCCTCGCCGATGCGCCTCAGGTGCAGGCGGGAGAAGAGGACCTGGGTGCCCGAGGAGCCGATGTCGATGCCGACGCTGTGCAGGGTGACGTTGTCCTGCTGCCAGATCGGATTGTCCTCCAGAGCGCCGTATGCCTCGTCGTCGTGCGCGTGGTCGTGGTCGGGGAGGTACGCCGAGTGGACCGTGCGCACCCCGTCGTCATGGTTGTGTTCTCCGGTGTGCCGCACGGATCCCGCTCCTCGTGGACGTCGGACGATTGCTCAGACGGTGGCGGACTGCTCCGGCTTCGGCGGGAGCGTGGCGAGCTCCGCCTCGTAGACGGCGTCCATCCGCGGCTCCATGCCGTGCTTGGCGAGCGCCTCGCGGAACGTCTCGCGCACGTACGGCGACTCGTCGGCGTAGTCGATCTGGTCGCCGCCGATGCGCCGGCTGATCCAGGCCTTCGGCACGCCCTGGGCGTTGCGCACGGAGACCACCTCGTGCTTGAAGGCGAGGTAGCGGCCCGGCTCGGTGCCGGTGTTGAAGTGCTGGTGGAACCACATGTTCGGCGGCACGATCAGCGTGCCCGGGCCCCACTCGTAGCGCCGGGGCTCCTCGCCCTCCGGCCACATCAGGCTGTAGCCCTCGCCGGAGAGGATGATGACGTGGGCGCCCGGGCCGTGTCGGTGCCCCTTCTTGTAGGTGGCCGTCGGGAACTGCGAGATGTGGCTGTTCATGGAGCCCCTGGCCATCGCGAAGCGGATGTGTCCGCCGCCGGCGCCCCGCTCCTTGGCCTCGATCAGCGGCAGGTTGACCGCGTCGGCCACGAAGTTGGTGTCGAGCAGCAGCCCCTTCTGCTCGCCCTTGGGGGAGAAGTAGTCGGGCTCGCCGTCGAAGCGGTCCGGGAAGTCGTGCGGGGTGCCGAAGACGAAGCCGGCGTCGCCGTAGAGGTTGATGACGGGGGGCATGTTCGTCGAGGAGACGAAGCGTGCCGCCTGGCGTCCGGAGCCGTTGAAGTGCTGGTGGTGGGCGTTGAGGGGAATGGCGAACATCGAGCCGGCCTGCCACTCGAAGGTGACCTCGGCGCCGGCGTCGTTCCAGACCTTCGTCGAGCCCTGGCCGTCGAGGACGAGGATCATCTCCTCGAACAGCTGCCGCTGGGGCGCGAGCTTCCCGCCGGCGGGGATCTCGCAGACGTAGCAGTCGTTGGAGGTGCGGGTCGCCTCGTGGTTGATGAACACGCCCCGCCCACCGCGCCGCTCCCACGGCTTGAGCTCGACCGTGCGCAGGTCGGGAATGTAGTGGGCGGCGATGATGTCCAACCCTTCGGCGGCCACCCAGCGCGTGTAGGGGGATTCCTTCTCAGTGGCGAACTTCGCGGCCAGCGAGTCGTTGACGATCGCGTCCTTGGCCATGCGGCGGCCCTTCCTGATCGGTTCGTGCAGCGCGGCACGCGCTGCCAGGGCGTGGGGATCGGGGGTGGCGGAATTGGTAGAACCATAAGTCCACTGATTGAGGGCGTCAACGAGTCGGACGGGATGATCGCGATCCCTCGGCGGCCACCTTTGCGGCAGCCGCCGCCGCGGCCTCCGGGTCCAGGTACCGGCCGCCGCGGACCAGCGGCCCCAGGTGTTCGTCGAGGTCGTAGCACAGGGGCATGGCCGTGGGAATGTCGAGGGCCGGCAGCTCCTCGGGGCTCAGCCGGTCCAGGTGGGCGACCAGGGCCCGCAGCGAGTTGCTGTGCGCGACGACCAGCGTGGTCCGGCCGGCGCGCAGGCCTGGGGCCACGGCATCGTGCCAGTACGGCAGCAGGCGTGCGGTGACGTCGGCGAGTGACTCGGTGCGCGGCACCGGCTCGTGGGAGAGGCCGGCGTGGCACGGGTCGTGCGTGAGGCCGCGGGCCGTGCCCGGGGCGGCCGGCGGGGGTGCCGCGTCGTACGAGCGCCGCCACCGCCGGAACCGCTCCTCGCCGAACTCCCGCAGCACGGCGTTCTTCTCGCGGCCCTGAAGGGCGCCGTAGTGCCGCTCGTTGAGCCGCCAGGTCCGGGCGACGGGGACGCGGGTCCGGCCGGCGGCCTCCAGGGCCAGCGTCGCGGTGCGGATCGCCCGGGTCAGCACGGAGGTGTGGACCGCGTCCGGCAGCAGCCCCGCCTCGCGGAGCAGCCGGCCGCTGTGGCGGGCCTGCCGCTCGCCCCGCGGAGTCAGGCCGACGTCGATCCAGCCGGTGAACCGGTTCTGGGAGTTCCATTCGCTCTCGCCGTGACGGAGCAGGATCAGCGTGCGCATGCCGCCGATTGTGACCGCCTGTTCCGTCTCTTGTTCCCCGTTCCAGGATTCTGGTCTAATGGACAGACCACGGCGCGGAGAGTGTGGCGCCGCAGCGTGCCCGTCCGCCGTGGACTTCCGCCGATCGCGAGAGGAAACAGGGACCTTGCCCAAGGTGATCTACGTCGGCAGTGACGGTCCCGAGTACACCGTCGATGCGACGGTCGGGGACTCGGTCATGGCGGCCGCTGTCAGGAACGGCGTACCGGGAATCGTCGCCGAGTGCGGCGGCAACCAGTCCTGCGCCACCTGCCACGTCTGGGTGCGCGAGGAGTTCGCGTCCCTCGTCGGCCCGCCCGGCGACATGGAGGACGACCTGCTCGACCTGGCCGTCGCCGAACGGCGCGACACCAGCCGGCTGTCGTGCCAGATCCGCCTCACCCGGGAACTGGACGGACTCACCGTCGACATCCCCCCGGAGCAGCCCTGAACGCGCCGCCCCGGCAGCACCGCTCAGCACCGAAGCCCACGACCCGCCGGCGGGTCAGTACCTGAAAGGGAAACGGCCGTGCTCAGAAAAGAAATCAACGAGCTGCTCACTCAGACCGGTCCGGGAACACCGATGGGCGAGCTGTTCCGCCAGTACTGGATCCCCGCACTGCTCGCCGAGGAACTGCCGGAGAACGACTGCCCGCCCGTGCGCGTCAAGCTGCTGTCGGAGCGCATGGTCGCCTTCCGCGACAGCGAGGGCCGCTACGGTCTGGTGGACGAGTTCTGCGCGCACCGCGGGGCCTCCCTGTGGTTCGGCCGCAACGAGGGCTCCGGCCTGCGCTGCCCCTACCACGGCTGGAAGTACGACGTGACCGGCCAGTGCGTCGAGGTGCCCTCCGAGGCCGACAACAGCAGCTTCTGCCAGAACGTCCAGCTCACGTCGTACCCGCTGGTGAAGATAGGCGACGTGCTGTGGACCTACATGGGGGACGCGGCGACCCGGCCGCCGCTGCCCGAGTTCGAGTGGATCCACGTACCGGCGGAGCAGACCTACACCTCCAAGCGCTGGCAGCAGTGCAACTGGCTCCAGGCCTTCGAGGGCGGCATCGACTCCAGCCACGTCACCTTCCTGCACTCCGGCGGCCTGAAGACCGACCCGCTGTTCCGGGGCGCCAAGGGCAACGAGTACAACATGAACGACACCAAGCCCTTCTTCGAGGTCGCCGACAGCGACGGCGGGCTCTTCGTCGGCGCCCGGCGCAACGCCGAGGACGGCACGTACTACTGGCGCATCACGCCCTATGTGATGCCGGCGTTCACCATGGTCCCGCCGCGCGGCGACCATCCGGTGCACGGCCATTTCTGGGTGCCGATCGACGACGAGAACTGCTGGACCTACTCCTTCGACTACCACCCCGTACGGGCCCTGACCGAGACCGAGCGGCAGGCCATGATCGACGGCCACGGCGTCCACAGCAAGAACATCCCGGGCACCTACCGGCCGGTCGCCAACATGGACAACGACTACCTCATCGACCGCGAGGCCCAGAAGCGCGGCGAGACCTACTCCGGCGTGGCCGGCATCGCCATGCAGGACGCCTCGCTCCAGGAGAGCATGGGCCCGATCGTCGACCGCACCAAGGAGCGGCTCGTCCCCGCCGACAGCGGGATCATCAAAGCCCGCCAGAAGCTGCGCAAGGCCGCCATCGCACTGCGCGACGAGGGCGTCACCCCGCCCGGGGTGGACCCGGAGCACCACCGGGTCCGGTCCGCGGCCGTGGTGCTGCCGCAGGCGGAGTCCTTCCTGGACTCCTGCCGTGACGCGGTGAAGGTCACCCCCGGCGTCCCGCAGACCACGGTGTGAGATGGCGACGGCGACCATGCATGTGAGCGAGAGCGCCCGCGCCGCCTCCGCGGCCGAGTCGCGCTTCCGTATCGACGTCCCGATCGCACCGGCCCGCGCCGCCCGCGTCGTCGCGCTGGACGAGCGGGCCGCGTCGGTGGCGCGCCGCCTGGCCGAACGCCCCTGGGCGCACGCCCGGTTCTACACCGGCGGCTCCGCGGACGGGCTGCTGCACGAGCTCGACGGGCCGGCCGGCCCGCTGGAGGAGGTGCTGACCGGCAGCGACGTGGTCGTCGTCCTCGCCACCGAGGACGGCGGCCGGGCCACCGCCGCCTCGATCGGGCAGTTCTGCGGCCGCCGCGGCATCACCACCGCGGGGGTCGTCCTGGGCGACGGCTTCGAGGCCGACGACGCCGTCGCCGCCCTGCGTCCGTACGCCCGGGTGCTGCTGCTGTCCGCCGACGAGGGCGACGCCTTCGAACTGCTCACCGCTCTCAGGGTCTAGGAGGCCGGAAGACATGTCCGACAAGGTCACGCTGCGCGGTCTGCGGCGGATGAAGGACGAGAAGCGCAAGATCGTCGGAGTGGTGGCCTGGGACTACCAGATCGCGCGCATCGTGGACCGGGCCGGGGTGGATCTCGTCTCGGTCGGCGACACGGTGGGCGTGAACCTGTGGGGGCACGACAACCCCTTCGAGGTGACGATGGACCAGATGGTCACCGTCGCCCGGGCGGTCCGGCGAGGGGTCGACCGAGCCCTGCTGAGCGTCGACTTCCCGTTCGGGCCGCTGCAACAGGGCACCGCCGACGCGGTGCGGGCGGCCGTCCGGTTCGTCAAGGAGGCCGGGGTCGACATGGTCAAGCTCGACGCGGCCGCCGACTTCCCCGAGGCGGTCGAGGCGATCACCCGCGCCGGCGTCCCGGTGTTCGCGCAGTTCGGCATCACCCCGCAGACCGCGCTGCGCTACGGCGTCGAGTACAACGCGGTGCCCACGTCGGCCGACCAGGTGCCGGTGGAGATGAGGGACGCCATGGTGGCGCAGGCCAAACAACTCGAGGAGGCCGGCGCCGCCCTGCTGAACTTCACCAATTCCGGTCCCGTGGTGGGCGCCGCCGTCGCCGAGGCCGTCCGTGTGCCCGTGGTCGGCGGCTTCGGCGGCGGCCCGTGGCTCGACGGGCGGATGCGCATGGCCCACGCGGCCATCGGCTACGCCGCCTCGGCGCTCGACGATCCGCCGGACACCTACGCCAACGTCGCCCGGATCACGTTCGACGCGATCACGGCCTATGCCGCGGACGTGCGAGCGGCACGCCAGGTCGCCGGCGGTGTACCCGTCCCGCCGGCGGCCTGACCAGCCGGCCCGAGCGAAAGGAGTGACATCGTGCCCATCGCCGTCGTCGACGGGATCGCCACCCGCTACGAGGTGGCGGGATCCGGGCCGCCGCTGCTGATGTTCTCGCCCGGCGGCTTCGACTCCAGCCTGGAGAGCTGGCGGACGGTGGGGATCTACCGCCGTCTGCGCCTGCTCGACCACCTCACGAAGAAGTACACCTGCGTCACCTTCGACCGGCGCGAGTCCGGCCGGTCCGGGGGCCGGCTGGAACGGATCTCCTGGGCCGACTACGTCCGCCAGGGCGTCGGCCTGCTCGACCACCTCGGGATCCAACGGGCGCACCTGATGGGCGGCTGCGTGGGCTGTTCCACCGCCGCCGCCCTCGCGGTCGCCCATCCCGAGCGGGTGCTCGGCATGGTGCTGTACTCCCCGGCGGGCGGGGTGAAGTACCGGATGAAGCAGCACGAGCGGTTCCGCCACCACCTCGGCTACGCGGACGAGCACGGACTTCAGCAGGTGGTCTCCCTGGCGCGCGGCTCGGACGCGGGGTTCACCAAGGACCCCCGTGTCGGACCCTGGGCGCACGTCATCCGTGCGGACGCCGGCTTCGCCGACGCCTACGCGCGCACCGACCCCGACCGCTACCGGACGGCCGTCACCGGGATGGCCCGGCTGCTGTTCGACCGTGACACCGTGCCCGGCGCGGAGCCGGAGGACCTGCTCGGGCTCGGCGTACCGGCCCTGATCGTGCCGGGACAGGACACCTCCCACGCGCCGTCGGCCGCGCGCTACTTGCAGGAGTGCCTGCCGGTCAACGAGTACTGGGACGTGCCGGTGGCCGAGCAGACCGAGGAGTCGGCTCCCGCCCGGGTGCTGGAGTTCCTCGCCCGGGTGCCGTGACCGTGCGGCGAACAGGGCGCGGCCGCGAAGGAGAAACGCGGCCGCGCCCTGCTTCCGTGACCGCTGCCGCCCTTACTCTCGTTCCAGCGCGGCGATCTGCTCCAGCCGCCGCGCGTGGACGCCGCCGTTGAACGGGGTGGACAGCCACGTCTCGACGATCTCCTCGGCAAGCTCCGGGGAGAGGATCTTGGCGGCCAGCACGAGGACGTTGGAGTCGTTGTTGCCCCGGGAGATCCTGGTGCTCCACAGATCGTGGCAGAGCCCGGCGCGTATGCCCCGGATCTTGTTGCAGGCGATGGTCTCGCCGAGCCCGCTGCCGCCGAGCACGATGCCGCGCTCGGCGGTGCCGTCCACCACCTGCCGGCACACCTCGGCGCACAGCGGCGGATAGTCGGCCGTCTCCTCGGAGTGGCTGCCGCGGTCGTCGACGGTGTGCCCGTGCGCCGTCAGCCAGGCGGTGAGGCGGGCCTTGAGGGCGTGGCCGTTGTGGTCGGCGGCGATGGAGATGCGCATGGGGTTTTCCTCCGGCGTCGGACAGCGGGACCGGCTCAGGCGATCAGCGTGCGCGTGCTCTCGGCGAACAGCGTCTCCAGCGGCATGGGCCGGTCGAGGATGCGCTGGTCGACGGCGTGCCGCAGCAACTCCTCCAGGACGGCGCGGTTGGGTTCCATGCCGTACGGCAGCGGATCCGTGCCCGTCGCCTCCAGCACCCGCCGGTACATGCGGTCCGTCGCGGTGGGGGACTCGATGGCTCCGCGGCGCAGCCGGTCCACGTACAGCTGCTTGGCGCGTGCGAAGGCGTCGAAGACCAGCTCACCCAACTCGGGTCGCTCTCCGAGCAGTTCGTCGCGGATCACGATCAGGTGGTTGATCGGATAGAGCCCGCGTTCACGCAGCGCGGTGAAGCCCGCCTCCTGGGAGTCGGGGATCAGCGGGGCCAGGGCGGGGGAGTCGGGCCGGGGTCCGATCACCGCGGCCAGGTCGCCGGCGAGCACCATGTCCTCCAGTGACCCGCCCGGCTCCATGGGGACGACGTTGGCGGGCGGCCGGTACTCCGCCACGTGTTCGTCGCCCGACAGCACCCAGGTCACCTGGTCGAGGTCGACGCCGTACTCCTCCCGCAGGACGGCCCGCGCCCACACCCCGGTGGTCACCGTGTAGCCCCGGCTGACACCGACCCTGCGGCCCTGGAGGTCCTTGGGGCCGCGCACGTCCGAGGCCGGATCGTGGAAGATCGCGCCGTGGTGGAAGCCGCGCACCAGGAAGACCGGCACCGCGGTGAACGGCGCGCCGTGCGCCTTCGCCACCAGATAGGTCGTCAGGGCCATCTCGCTGACGTCGAACTCCAGGTCCCGCACCATGCGCCGGAACGCGTGGACGAGTACGGGCACCTCCTCGAAGTCGAAGCGGAAGCCGCGGGGAGTGACCTCCCCGGTCTTGAGGGCCTCGTTGTTGCCCTGTGTGCGGGTCACGGTCCTGAGCTGAGGTAGGGCCATCATGGCCGGAAAGGTAGCATGGTTAGTCCATAAGTCCATAGACTGTCGTCCCGGTGGTCCCGGTGGGACACCACACCGAACCGTGAGGAGACGACGTCATGGCGGAACAGGTGCTGGCAGCCGTGCGAACGGCCCCCGGCCGGACGGAACTGCGTGAGTTCCCGATGCCGGACATCCCCGACGACGGGGCCCTGCTGAAGGTGGAGGTCGCCGGGATCTGCGGCACCGACGTGAAGATGTACGGCAAGCCGCCGTTCGCCGACCCGGTGATCATGGGCCATGAGAACGTCGGCGTCATCGCCCGGGCCGGACGCACCTTCACCGAGCGCAAGGGCCTGGCCGAGGGCGACCGGGTCTTCGTCGAACACTACGTGGGCTGCTATCGCTGCGAGTGGTGCCACCGGGGCGAGTACCGGCACTGCGAGGCCACCGACTGGCGCACCAACCCCGACGCCCGCCGCTACGGCTACACCTCGGCGGACCACCCTTACCACCTCTGGGGCGGGTTCGCGCAGTACCTCTACCTGCCGTGGAACGCCGTGACGCACCGTGTGCCCGACGGCGTCTCGGCCGAACTGGCCGGCCTGGTCACCCCGTTGTCGAACGGCATCGAGTGGGCGCTGGTCACGGCGGGCGTCGGCTACGCCTCCACCGTCCTCATCCAGGGCCCCGGTCAGCAGGGCCTCTCCCAGGTCGTCGCCTGCAAGCAGGCCGGCGCCTCCCTGATCATCGTCACCGGCACGACCCGCGACGCGGCGCGGCTGTCCCTGGCCCGGGAGCTGGGCGCCGACCACGTCATCGACGTGACCCGGCAGGACGCCCTCGCCCAGGTCCTGGAGATCACCGGCGGACGCGGCGTCGACGTCGTCCTGGACTGCACCGCGGGCGCGGGCACCGCACCCGTCCTGCTCGGCATCGACGCGCTCAAGCGGCGCGAGGGCACCATGGTGGTCCAGGGCGAACTGGCCGCCTTCCCCGACTTCCCGCTCAAGAAGCTCACGGAGAAGTCCATCGCCCTCAAGAGCGCCCGCGGCCACAGCTACCGCTCCTGCGAACTCGCCCTGGAGCAGCTCGCCTCGGGCCGCTTCCCGCTGGAGAAGCTCAGCACCCACAGCTTCCCGCTGGCCGAGGCCGACCGCGCCATCCGCACCGTCGGCGGCGAGACGGGCGAGGACGCCGTGCACGTCTCCCTGCTGCCCTGGGCGGCGGCATGAGCACCGTCGTCCGCAACCCGCGCCGCGCCGACCGCGCGACCGTCGACGCCCTCGCCGGATTCGGCGCCGCCACCGTCCACGAGGCCCAGCGCCGCACCGGTCTCCTGGACCCCGCGCTGCGCCCGGTCTGGGCGGGTGCGCACATAGCGGGCACCGCCGTCACCGTCAGCGTGCCGCCCGGGGACAACTGGATGCTCCACGTCGCGGTGGAGCAGTGCCAGGACGGCGACGTCCTCGTGGTGGCCCCCACATCACCGTCCCAGGCGGGCTACTTCGGCGACCTGCTCGCCACCGCGGTCGCCGCACGGGGCGTGCGGGGCCTGGTCATCGACGCCGGCTGCCGGGACGTGGCCGACCTGCGGCGCATGGGCTTCCCCGTCTGGGCCCGGCACATCAGCGCCTACGGCACGGTCAAGGAGACCCTCGGCGACGTCAACACCCCCATCGTCTGCGCCGGTCAGCGAATCGACCCCGGCGACGTGATCGTCGCCGACGACGACGGCGTGGTCGTCGTGCCCCGCCGCGCGGCCGGCACGGTGCTCACGGCCTGCCGGGCCCGGGAGGAGAAGGAGGCCGCCAACCGCAAGCGCTACGCGAGCGGCGAGCTCAGCCTCGACGTGGGCGCGATGCGCGAACGGCTCGCCCGCAAGGGCCTGACCTACGTCGACCAGGAGCCGGCCGAATGATCATCGATGTGCACGGCCACTACACCACCGCCCCGAAGCAGCACCAGGCCTTCCGCGACGCACAGCTCGCCCGCCTCGCCGACCCGTCGCTGCCCGCCCCCCGGCCCGCCGAGATCAGCGACGACGCGATCCGTGAGAGCGTGCGGAACAACCAGCTCAAGCTGCTCCGGGAGCGCGGCGGCGACCTGATGCTCTTCTCACCCAAGGCCTCCGGTATGGAGCACCACGTCCCGGACCCGGCCACCGCACGGGCCTGGGCGCGTGCGAACAACGACCTCGTGCACCGGGCCGTCGAGCTGTTCCCGCGGCACTTCGCGGCCGTCTGCCAGCTGCCGCAGACGCCGGGCGGCACCCTCGACGCCGCCATGGCCGAACTGCGCCGCTGCGTGGAGACCCTCGGCTTCGTCGGCTGCAACCTCAACCCGGACCCGTCCGGCGGCCACTGGACCTCGCCGCCGCTCACCGACCCGTACTGGTTCCCCCTGTACGAGACGATGACCGAGCTGGACGTGCCCGCGATGGTGCACGTCTCGGCGTCCTGCAACCCCAACTTCCATGCCCTGGGCGCCCATTACCTCAACGCGGACACCTCGGCCTTCATGCAGTTCGTCGAGGGCGACCTGTTCTCCCGCTTCCCGACGCTGCGGTTCGTCATCCCGCACGGCGGGGGAGCGGTGCCCTACCACTGGGGCCGCTACCGGGGGCTGGCCGTGCGGCTGGGCCGGCCCGACCCGGCCGAGCTGCTGCGGAACAACGTCTTCTTCGACACCTGTGTCTACCACCAGCCCGGCATCGACCTGCTGCACCGGGTCATCGGCGCCGACAACATCCTGTTCGCCTCCGAGATGCTGGGCGCCGTACGCGGCGCCGACCCGGACACCGGCATCCCCTGGGACGACACGAAGACGTACGTCGACCGCGCCGGGCTCACCGACGACGAGCGACACAAGGTCTACGAGGCCAACGCCCGGCGCGTCTACCCGCGCCTGGACGCACGGCTGACCGCGGAAGGAAGGTAACCCACCCATGGCCCCACTGCACCTCACCTTCGCCTGCGGCGACTACGACCGCACCCGCGCCCTGGCGGAGGGCACCGTCCGCGCCGACGGCATCGACCTGACGTATCTGCGGCTGCCGGTGGAGGAGACCTTCTTCCGGATGATGCGCCACCGGGAGTTCGAGGTGGCGGAGCTGTCGCTGTCCTCCTACGTCCTGTCGCTGCGCGCCGACCCCTCGCCCTTCGTGGCCCTGCCGGTCTTCACCTCCCGCATGTTCCGGCACGGCGCGCTCTACTGCCACGCCGACGCGGGCATCACCGGGCCCGAGGACCTGCGCGGCAAGCGGATCGGGACCCCGGAGTACCAGCTGACCGCCTGTGTGTGGATGCGCGGCATCCTCGCCGACCGGCACGGTGTGCCCGTCGACTCGGTCAGCTACCTCACCGGCGGGCAGGAGACGCCCGGCCGCGTCGAGAAGGCGGGCGTCGACCTGCCGGACTCGGTGAGCATCAGCCGCATCCCCGAGGACCGCACGCTCGCCGCGATGCTCGCCGAGGGCGAGATCGACGCCCTGTGCACCCCGCGGGTACCGAGCCCGTTCGTCGCGGGCGACCCGCGCGTGCGCCGGGTGTTCCCGGACGTGATCGCCGCCGAGAAGGAGTACTACGCGGCCACCGGCATTTTTCCCGTCATGCACGTCGTGGTGATCCGGAGGGACGTCTACGACCGCCACCGCTGGGTCGCGCAGTCCCTCTACAAGGCCCTGCTGGCGGCGAAGGACGCCGCGTACGAGAGCCTGTACGACACCTCCGCCCTGCGGTTCATGCTGCCCTGGCTCACGCCCCAGCTGGAGGAGGCCCGCGCCCTGCTGGGCAAGGACTACTGGTCCTACGGAGTCGAGGGCAACCGCGAGACACTGGAGACGTTCCTGCGCTACCACCACGAGCAGGGGCTCTCCGCCCGGCTGTGGCGGCCCGAGGAACTGTTCGCGCCGGAGTCGCTGGAGTCGGCGGTCATCTGAGGGGCCGGGCCGCCGGCCCATGGCGCACCCTGCGCCGTCCCGGGTCAGGGCCACCGGGCCCGGGACGGCAGCACGGGCAGTGCCGTGCCGGACCACTTCGAGGCGGTCGCACTGTCCCGGTGCGGTATCAGGGCGAGGGCACCGCCGGGCGTCGGCGGGCGGTCAGCAGCGACTTCAGGGGCGTGCCCGGATCACCCGCGAGAGACGGCGGGACACTCGCCCCGTCCGTGAGGGCTCTGCGTACGGCCATGTAGTCGGCGGGGCTGTTGACGGCGTCGACCGCCAGCAGTTCCCCCCGGCGGTAGTAGAGGACGGAGAAGCGTTCACTGTCCGGCTCGCCCCGCACGACATACTCGTCATGGCCCGCCGACAACCCGGCGATCTGGAGTTTGAGGTCGTTCTGGTACGACCAGAACCAGGGCACGGGCGCCGCCCCGACGGGCCGGCCGAGCAGCGAGGCGGCGGCGGCCGTGGCCTGGGCGACGGCGTTCTGCACCGACTCCAGCCGCACGGTGCCCACGCCCGTGACCGGATGCGGCTGGACGGTGCAGTCGCCGGCGGCGCGGATGTGCGGGTTGCTGGTGCGGGCGTGGGCGTCGACGACGATGCCACGGTCGCAGGCGAGCCCCAGCTGTTCGGCGAGTTCGGTGCGGGGCACCACACCGACCCCGACCACGACGAGATCGGCCGGCAGCACGGCGCCGTCCGCGAGCCGGACCGCCGTCACCCGCCCGTCGGCGCCCTCGAAGCCGGCGACGTTCGCCGACAGCAGCACGCGGGTGCCGCGCCGCAGATGGGCCTGCCGGTAGAACTCCGAGACGACGGGGGCCACGGCTCGGGAGATCAGCCGGTCGGCGGCCTCGACGACGGTGACCTCCTTGCCGAGCGCACGGGCCGCCGCGGCGGCCTCCAGTCCGATGAATCCGCCTCCGACGACCACCACGCGAGCGCCGGATTCCAGGCGTCCGCGCAGGTCCGCGGCGTCGTCACGGTCGCGCAGACAGGTGATGCCGTCGAGGTCGGCCCCGGGCACGGCCAGTCGCCGCGGTGCGGCGCCCACCGTCAGTGCCAGCCGGTCGAAGGAGAATGAGCGGCCGTCGGCCGTCCTGGCGACGCCCGAGCCGGGGCGGTCGGAGGAGCCGAGGGTCACCTCCGTGACGCGCCGGCCGCTGACGAGGTCGATGCCGGCGTCGGCGTAGTAGGACGGAGCGCGCAGGGCGAGCGACTCCTGATCGGCCTCTCCGCTCAGGAATTCCTTGGACAGGGGCGGTCGCTGGTAGGGCGGATGGATCTCCTCACCCACCAGAGTGATCGGCCGGGTGTCCCCGAACTGCCGTAGTGAGACGGCCAGTTGAAGACCGGCCTGACTGGCGCCGACGATGAGCGTTCCGCCCGCCATGGGGTGGCCCCTCCCTCTCGACCTTGTTTGATGTCAGACCATTATACCAATCCTGCGGGTGGCGTGGTGGTGGCGCGGCGGCCGAGGGGGGTGTCCGTCGGGAGGGGGTCGACCGAACCGCTGTCCGCCGCCTGTGCCAAAGTCATATCAATGAGATTGAAAATGCGATAACAGCGTTAAAATCGGGCATGTGTGGGAACGCGCCGTGTGTACCCGGGAGCGGGTTCTGTGCGCCGCAGCGGACCTCCTGAGCCGTGAGGGCCGTGCGGCCGTATCCACACGCGCGGTGAGCGCGGCGGCCGGGGTGCAGCCGCCGACGCTGTACCGGCTGTTCGGGGACAAGGACGGACTGCTCGACGCGCTCGCCGCCTACGGGTTCCGGCAGTACCTCCGCGAGAAGCAGAGCCTGGGGGAGACCGACGACCCCGTCGCCGACCTGCGCCGGTCCTGGGACCTGCACGTGGAGTTCGGCCTCTCCCGGCCCGGCTTCTACGTCCTGATGTACGGCGAGGGACGGTACCGCGGCGGCATTCCCGGAGGACTCGAGACCATCGAGATCCTGCGCCGGAACATCGCCCGGGTGGCGGACGCGGGCCGGCTCCGCATGAGCGTGGACCGCGCCACGCAACTCATGCACGCCAACGGTCTCGGCGTCGTGCTCTCGCTGATCGCGACACCGCCGGGCGAGCGGAATCTCGAATTGGCGGCCGTGGCACGCGAACACGTGCTGCGCACGATCACCACCGTGGGCACCGGCGATCAGGAGGAGGGGACGGACGTGGCGTGCCGGGCCGCGGCCCTGCGCGAGGCGCTGCGCGACAGCGACACCACCGTGATGACGCGCTCCGAGCGCGCGCTGCTGGCGGACTGGCTCGATCGCCTCGCCGACACGGGCCCTGCTGCCCGAGACACATCCGGTAGACCCGGTAGAAGGGACGGCCCCGATGGCCAGAACTGAGGAGATGACGCCGAGCACCGGATGGGGGACCGGGCCCGCGATCGGCGCGGCCATGGCGGTCGTGGACGCGGACGGGTCGGTGGTCGCGTGGACGAGTGCGGCTCAGCGGCTGACCGGCCATCCGGCCGCGGAGGTGGTCGGCCACTCCGCCGCGCGGATGCTGGCCGCGCCCGAGGACGCCGAGAGGGCATGCGCACGCGCGGACCGGGGCCGCTCCGGCGACGGCTGGTCCGGGATCGTCGGGCTCCGCCGACGGGACGGCAGCACCGTGGACGCGCACCTGCGGGCGTGCCCGCTCGCGGGGCACGGCGGACGGACCCAGTGGCTGGTCACCGGGGCCGAGGCGACGGCCGCCGTCTCGTGGCCCCTCAGCGGCGCGGAGGTGGAGGCGCTGCTGTCCGGCACACCGATCGGCATCGCCGTCCGGGATCCCGACCTGCGCTGCGTCTGGGTGAACGACGCACTGTCACTCCAGGACGGCATCCCCCGCGAGAAGCGGCTCGGGCGACGGCTGACGGAGGTGCTGCCGGGACCCGAGACCGAATCGGCGGAGGCGGTGATGCGCCAGGTCCTGCACACCGGCACCCCGATGATCGACCACGCCTACCGCGCGTGGCCGGCGACCGACGGCCGCCAGGAGCACTCGTTCTCGACCTCCTTCTTCCGCCTCGACGACGCCCAGGGCCACACCCTGGGGGTGTGCGTCATGAGCGTCGACGTGACCGACAGACAGCGGGCACGCGAACGCCTGGCCCTGCTCAGTGAGGCCGGCACCCGGATCGGGACCACGCTGGACGTGATGCGGACCGGGCAGGAACTCGCCGACCTCGTCGTACCGCGCCTGGCGGACTACGTCACCGTCGACCTGGCGGATTCGGTCCCGCAGGGCGAGGAGTCACCGGCCCGGCTGGGCGCGCCGAACAGGTACATACCGGCCTTCCACCGAGCGGGTGTGGCCTCGATCCACGAGGGGATCCCGGAGTCCCTGTGGGCGCGCGGGGAGGCCGTGTTCGTCCCGACGTCCTCGCCCTTCACGGACGTTCTGACCTCGGGCAGATCCCATCTCGAACGGGTGCTGGACACCTCTCGCGGCACCTGGCTCGACGCGGACCCGGAACGGCTGGACAAGATCCGCGAGCACCGGATGCACTCCCTGATGATCGTGCCGATCCACGCACGCGGTGCCCTGCTGGGCGTGGCGGTCTTCGTCCGCATGGACGACTCCGCGCCGTTCGAAGCGCACGATCTGAGCTTCGCCGAGGAACTCGTCGCCCGCGCCGCGCTGTCCCTGGACAACGCCCGCCGCTATGTGCGCGAGCGCACCGCGTCGCTCGCCCTTCAGCGCAACCTGCTGCCCCGGCGCCTCACCGGCGGGGCAGCAGTCGAGGTGGCCTCCCGCTACCTTCCGTCCGACACGCACGACGGGGTGGGAGGGGACTGGTTCGACGTCATCCCGCTGTCCGGCGCCCGGGTGGCGCTCGTCGTGGGCGATGTCGTCGGACACGGCATCAACGCAGCGGCGGCCATGGGGCGGCTCCGCGCGGCTGTCCACACGCTCGCGAACCTGGACCTGCCGCCCGACGAGCTGCTGGCGCATCTCGACGACACGATCTGGCGCCTCGCCGACGAGGAGGCCGACATCCAGGGGCGCGCCACCACGGAGGCGGGCGCCACCTGCCTGTACGCCGTCTACGATCCGGTCACCCGGTGCTGCGCGATGGCACGAGCGGGTCACCCGCCGCCCGTGGTCATCTCGGCACAGGGGCGGGTCACGATCCCCGACCTGCCCTCGGGTCTGCCGCTCGGCGTCGGGCAGGCCTCCTTCGAGTCCATGGAGCTGGAACTGCCCGAGGGCAGTGTGCTCGCCCTCTACACGGACGGACTGATCGAGAGGCGTGACGAGGACATCGACGCCGGAATGCATCGCCTCGGCACCCTCCTCGCGCAGCCCGACCGCCCCCTGGAGGAGCTGTGCTCGGCCGTACTCGACACCCTGCCCACCCGCGCGCTCCTCGATGACGCCACCCTGCTCCTGGCCCGGACACGCTCGCTCAGTCCCGCACAGGTCGCCTGCTGGGACCTGCCGGACGAGCCGTCCGCCGTCGCGCACGCCCGAGCCCTGACCACCGCGCAGCTGACCGAGTGGGGACTGGAGCGTGTCGCGGACACCACCGAGCTGATCGTCAGCGAGCTGGTCACCAACGCCATCCGGCACGGTGCCGCACCGATCACCCTGCGCCTCATCCGCCACCAGGTGCTCGTCTGCGAGGTGACCGACGCGAGCGACACCGTCCCGCGCCTGCGCCATGCCCGGGTGACGGACGAGAGCGGTCGAGGCCTCTTCCTCGTCTCGCAGCTGTCCAGCCGACGGGGCACCCGCTACTCACCCGCCGGCAAGACGGTCTGGGCCGAACAGGAAGTCGACACGCCCCCGGCGTGACGGAGGTGCGAGCGGCCGGCCTCCGGCGGGTCAGGCGGCCGCCGGAAGCCCGTCGCGCTCCAGGGCGATCATGGCCATGTCGTCGTTCAGCCGTCCGCCGGCGTACGTCTCCAGATCGGCGGTGATCCTTCGGAGCAGCTGGTCGGGCCGGTGGTCCGCCCAGGCCGCGACGCGTTCGGCGAGCGGATAGAACACCCCCCGGGGGTCGCGGGCCTCGGTGACACCGTCGGTGTAGAGCAGCAGCCGGTCACCGGGCGCGAACGGGAAGGACGCGGGGGTGTACGTCTCTTCGGAGATCACGCCGAGGCCGAGCGGAGGCGCGGGCTCGGGTACCGCGAGCGGGGTCGCCGTGGTGGCGCCGGGGCGCAGCAGCAGAGGCGGTGGATGCCCGCAACTGATCACGTGCACCACCGGCTGCTCGTCCGGGATGTCCAGCAGTACGGCGGTCACGAACCGCTCGGGGACGTCCTCCGCGGGCTCCGAGAACTCGCGCAGACCCCAGCGGACCGAGTCCTCCACGTAGACCGCCAGCTCCGGCAGCGGCATCTCGCGGTGGGCGGCGGCACGGAAGGCGCCCAGCGCGATGGCCGTGTCACTGATCGTGGCCAGGCCCTTGCCGCGTACGTCCCCGATGACCAGCCGGGTCGAACCACCGGTGCGAGCGACGGCGTACAGGTCGCCGCCGATGCCCGAGTCGGCCTCGGCGCTGCGGTAGGCCGAGGCCAGGGACACCGGGCCGGACCGCTCGGGAAGCGGGCGCAGCACCACGCGCTGGGTCGCGTCGGACACCGAGCGCACCCGGATCAGCTCCCGCTCCCGCCGGTTCCGCAGAGACGTGAAGAACACCAGGAGGACGCTGAGCGCGGCGAGCGAGGAGAGTTCGACGATGACGTTCTCGGTCGCCAGCATTCTTCGCTCCACCGCGGCGCCGACCAGCGCGAGGACCGCGAAGGCGCCGACCAGCGCGGTGGGCCGCGGACCCGTGCCCATGGCGGTGATCGCCACCGCGACGACCAGCAGGTGGGCGAGGTGAATGTCCGGGGGCAGGAATCCGTCGGCGATCGGAATGGCAATGATCAGCACCATGGGCCCGATCAGCCACCGTGGTTGCGGGCGCGCCCGCCACCACTCGCGCAGCTTCTCGGCCACGGACATCGTCATGGTCACCGTACTCATGCCGTGCTCCAGCCCTCGGCCCCCTGGGCCCAAACTCTCACATCTCCCACGGAACAACCATGAAACGGTCGACAGTGATGCCCGGCGGGAACCGCGTCACTCGAAGAACTTCAGGCTCCAGCCGGTGTCGGTGTTCGGGCCGGGAACGTTGGCGCGACTGTAGGTGGTGTTGCCCCACCAGCAGAACGTGCCGGTGTACCAGTAGCGGTTCTCCCACGTGTACGGCGTACCCTTGGGCACCGCGTGGAACATCAGCGGGAACGTCGGCCCCGCCGGAGGGCTCGTGGCGATGTCGCCGTCGAGCAGGACGAAGGTGTGGTGGCCGGGGCCGTCGACGTACAGGGTCGGGTCCCAGCCGCGCATCATCGTCGCGGCGTTGGAGCCGAACAGGCAGCCGTTCGACTTGTACCAGTCCCACACGTACGTCGGGTCGCCGCCGGCCCGCAGCCTCAGATCGGCCAGGCAGTACTGATCGCTCCAGCTGCCGTTGGCCGAGTACACGATGTGCAACTGCCCGTTCGGATCCTTGATCGCCTCGGGCGCCTCGTTGATGAACGGATTGCCGACCACGCGCTCCCAGCCCTCCCGCGGCTGGGAGATGATGTACCGCGCTCCGGTCGGGGCGGTGGGGCTGCTCATCCGGGCGATGTAGAGGTTCTGCTCGACGTTGGTGTCGCCGGCCCAGCCCGACCAGACGAACCAGCGCTGCCCGCCGAAGGTGAACAGGGTTCCGTCGATCGCCCACTTGTCGTCCGGCAGCGCCAGCCTCGTCTCCGCGGTGTATCCGCTGTCCGGCGTGGCGGAGCTGATCACGTACATCCGGTGGGCGGCTCCGGTGCCGGCCGAGAAGTAGATGTAGTAGCGCCCGCCGTCCCTCACGATCTCCGGAGCCCAGACCTCGCCGCGGCCCCGCGTGTCCGACCAGACCTGCCGTGCCGGCGCCGAGGCCAGGCCGCCCGTGGACGCCGCCTGCCGCACGACGATGCCGCCGCCGGTCGACTGCACCGCGATGTAGGTGCCACCGACCCGCAGGACGCTGGGGTCCGCGGCCCGCAGAGCGGTCTGCCCCGCCTGGGCGGGCTGCGCGGACGTCAGAGACATCACGGCGGCGAGGAGGCCGGACAGTACGAAGGCCGCGGCCCCCGAGAGGCGGCGAGAAAGTCTCATGGTCCCGTCCTGCTTCGTTCTGCTTCGTTCGTTTCCGTTCTGTTCCGTGCGACGAGAGCCCTGTCGCAGCATCACTGACTTGTGGCGAGCATGTCAACGTAGGGCGCGTGCGGGCGTCCGCGCAGGCGTCCGCGCAGGCGTCCACACGTGGGAATCCCGGCCCGATTACGGCGGGCCGGGACTCTCATGTGGTGCCTGTGGTGCCTGTGGTGCTTGTGGTGCATCTGTTGTTCATGATGGCGCTGTGTTGTGTTGTGCGGTCCGAATCGGGTCTCAGTAGTCGCCCCTGTCGCCCTTGTGGCGTTCGATGACGCGGAAGCTGGCGACGACGCCGTCCTTGACCTTCAGGCCGTCCTTGACGC
>NZ_JBEXZD010000035.1:0-71274 GCF_040628575.1 Streptomyces sp. NPDC006393 | reverse complement strand
GCCCAAGAAGAAGGGCCGCAGCAAGGTGGCGCTGCTCGGCGTCGCCGTGGTCGTCGTCGCCGGTCTCGCCTACGGCGCCGGGCTGCTGATGAACCCCCCGGCAGCCGCACAGACCCTGCCTTCGCCATCCGCCCCAGCCGCGTCCCGTACCGCTGCCTACACCTGTGGCTACTACTCCGGATCCGCGCTGACCGTCTACGGGAACACGGGAAGCCGGGTCTACGAGGTCCAGTGCTTGCTGGTGAGGCTCGGTTACCGACTCAGTCTCGACGGGATCTTCGGCAGCGCCACCCGAAGTGCCGTGACGGATTTTCAGAGCGTGTGGAACAGCATGACGGGCGCACACCTCGCGGTCGACGGCAAGGTCGGCTCACAGACCTGGGCCGCCCTCCGGTCGGCGACCGGTTGACCTGGCATGTGGATGTGCCCGAGGCCGCGGCCACCCGCGTGCCGCCTCGATCTCGGTCAGCCGCATCAGGGAGTGGCAGTGCCGCTGTCTTGGCAGTGGCACAGCCACGCCAACGGGGTGGAGGTTGCCCACGCCGGAGCCCGCCACGCTCACCGGCGCGCGATCACCGTGCCGGCCAAGGTCGCCGGCAGTCGAGGAGGAGCGGCTTCCCCGCGGGAGGTTCCGGCGCACACCCCGCTCATTGCGCCCGCAGCGCTGCCGCCTCTGCCCGCGCCCGTGATGCAGCCTTCTCGTCTCCCGCCATGACATACGCGGCCGCCAGCGTGTCGAGGGCGATGGCCAGCCACCTGCGGGAGCCGATACGCCGCCACAACCGGACGGCGGCCTCGGCGCGTCGGCGGGCCAGCACCGGCCGGTCTGCCGCGAGCTGTGCCTCAGCGAGCGCGTACAGGGTTGCCGCCTCCCCCCATACGTTGCCGAACTCGCGGTACGTCCACAGGCTCCGCGCCAGCAGACGCCGGCCCTCCCCGTGCTCGCCCAGCCGAACCAGGACGTCGCCCAGCCAGCAGGTGGCGTGCGTGGTGGTAAGCCGGTCGCCGAGCCGCGCACTGATCGCGGCCGCCTGCCGGTACGCGTCGGCGGCGGCCTGGTGGTCACCGCGCGCCCGATGGCTCTGGCCCAGACAGCGCAGGGCCTGCGCCTCCCCCGGCAGATAGCCCGTGGCCCGGCTGATCCTCAGGCACTCGGTGAACCGTGCCGCAGCGGCATCGACTCGCCCTTGCTCCATGTCGATCACTCCGAGGCCGTTGGTCGCGTACACGAGACAGTTGACGTTCCCCGCCTCCCTGGCCAGCTTCACGGCCGCCTCGAAGTGGCCGACCGCGGGGGCGTACTGCCCGAGCAGCCGGTGCACGTACGCCAGCCCGGCCGTCGCACTCGCCCGGTACGTCGGCCCCTCGTCCTCCGCGAGCAACAGGGCTTGCTCGAAGTGGTCCAGGGCCTCGGGATACCGGTCGAGGATCGTGGTCAGCTCACCGAGACAGCGGTGTACCTTCGCGGCGCTGCGGGTGTCGGCCTCTCTCAGCGCCGCCTTCAGACTCCGACTCTGGAGCCTCTCCCAGTCGTCGAAGTGGCTGCCGACCTGGAAGAAGGCTGTCAGCGCTGTGGCAAGCCCTGCCGCAGGGCCGGTGTCCGCCCGGTTCAGGGCCTGCTCCGTCACGCTGATCAGGAACTGGCGCTCGTCACCGAACCAGGCCAGCGGGTCGGCGAGCAGTTGTCCCGTGTCGTTCTGGCCCAGCCGCCAGGACACGAGATCCGACTGCGGGATGCCCTGGAAGTCGACACTGAGCGTGTCCGCCGCGACGTCGGCCAGGTGCAGACTCGCCCCGAGCAGCCGCCCCAGCGCGGCCGTGCGGACCGTGTACGACAGCGTCTGCTCCGCCTGTTCCTGGGCGAACAGCCTGACAAGATCATGCAGCTGGTAGCGGACCCCGCTCGCACCGACCACTCTGGCCTGCACCAGGTGTACCTCGACCAAATCGTCCAGCACGGCCTCCGCCTCGGACACGCCGACGCCGAGGAGTGCGGCCAGCGCCCATGCCGCGAAGTCCGGCCCGGGCAGCAGGGCCAGCATCCGCAGTGCACGCTGCGCCGCCGGGCCCAGCCCTTGATACGTCAGCCCCAGGCTCGCCCGCACGGCGATATGGCCGACGGCCAGTTCGTCGAGCTTGCGCTGTTCGTCGGCCAGCGCCCGGGCGACCTTCGCCAGGGGCCACTGCGGCCGAGCGGCCAACCGCGCACCGGCCACACAGCGAGCCTTATCACACCGTCCGCGGCATTCCCCTTCACCCGGGGTCCTGCCTCCAGGAGACTCCGGCGGCCCACCCGTCCACGCAGGCCCGGAACACAGACCGGCGCCGGGGGTGTCGATCAGAACGACACCCGCCGGCCCTCTGCCTACGCCGCCGCGTCGCACACCCACACCAGCAGGGCCTTGCCCGTCATCCGGTCCGGCTCAACGCGCATGTAAGAGCCGGCCAGCGCCTCCGGTACCGCCGCAGTTCCAGTCGCGCTTCCACCCGCTCATCGATCGCGCACGCCACTAGGAAAGGCATCTGGGCCCTCCCCGCCCTCGATGCCGAACCCACCATCGGCGCCGCCGAACTCCCTGCACTTGGCCTTTCGCAGCACCTTGCGGATCTCCTCGGCAGGGCTGTCCCACACCGTCCACAACAGGCGTCCACCGCACCCCTACCCGAATTCCGGCCCGATTCCGTCGCGATCATCGAGTCCCATGTCCGCCGGCGAAGGAGCGAGGGCGGACAACCCTCCGGTCGTCGGCTCGACCACGACGGCTTCAATCACCGAGAGCGGCAGAACGCCCTCCCAGCCGAGAAGCCGCATCCCAAAGGCACCATCGGCACGGATGTGCAATCCGCCGATGTGGGTCTCGGACCATCCGCGGCTATCTTCACAGGACATGCTTCATCATTTACGCCGCCTTCGCAGATTCACCCTGGACACTCCGAGCAGTGCCTTTAGCACTGATGGCCGGGTCGCAGCAGGGCCAAGGGTGCGGACAGCATTCGGTCTGTTGTCTGCGGTGCGCGAGAGACCCACAGGCGTACGGCACGGCGAAAATCGGACTGTCGTTCACAAGCGCTCCTGGCTGAGCGGGCCCGGCAGGGCTGTGGTCCTGGGGGCCGCCCGAGTCGCCCAGTTACTCATGCTCCGGCTCTTCTGCGACGAGTGCGATGCCGACTCTATGGATCGGGCGCAGGACGGGGGGCCCAGCTGCAGGAGGTCGGTGATGTCTGAGGCGGACAAGGCACCTTCGATCGACACAGACGGTGTACTCCCAGCTGGTGAGGAACCCACGATCTTCGCGCACTATGGCATGGAATTCACCCCCGCCGCTGACTCCGCGAAGTACAGGAGGACGGATGAGCCTGTTCCTGCTCCTGATCACCGTGGCGATCGTCCTGGGCATCATCGGAGTCGCCACCCACGGCCTGTTCTACCTTCTGATCATCAGCGTCGTGATCCTGGTCGCCGACCTCGTCTACGGAACGGTGAGGGTTCGGCGCCGAGGTACACGGCCGCAGCGGGTCCGCTGAAACCTGGCTCGCAGTGGATACGCTAACGAAGTGAAACGGATGGAACATGAACACCAGGAAAGACGAGGGTGGCGATGAGACCGAACCGGTCGGCGTGCGGCAGCGCGCAGAGGTCCTGGCCGCCCTCGACGTCCTGACGAATGGCCGGGGCGCCGATTCACCTCAGTTCCGTGCCGGAGAAGCGGTGGCCTACGAATGGGCGCTCGGCCGGGCCGAGAGTTCCCCCGCCACTGCCCGGGGCGGGCGGGGTGTCCCCGACCTAGTGGTGCTTACCGCCGAATTGGACGCGGTCACGGCCCAGTTGGAGGAGGCGAGCACTGACTAGCTGCGCGGGCTGCGTTCGGCGCTGACCTGGTTGTGCGGATACCACAGCGAACGGGGCTGACCAGCACAATCCCGGCGGTCGGCCGCTTGCGCAGGGGGAGGCTGATTCACCTGGGGACGAGGGCGCAGACGGCCTTGCCATTAGGGACCAGCACCACGGTGACCTTTCTGGCCAGACGACGGATCATGGGCCAGCCGAATCCACCCAAGCGTCCGCTGAAGTCCGGTGGCCGAGGGCGCGGCGGTTCGGGATCCGAGTCGAGAACGGTCACCTCGACCGCGTCCGGCCGTGCGTCGAGGCTCAGCACGCAGGTCGTACCGCGGGCATGCCGCACCACGTTCGTCACGAGCTCCGTGACGACGAGATCCACGTCCTGGGCGGCCCGGTCGTCGAACGGAGGAGCGAGCCGGCCCACGAACCGCCGGGTTACCTGGCGCGCCTTCGCCGCAGCGTCTGAGCGGTTGCGGAGAACCCAGCGCCGGGGTGCGCTGATGCTTACTCTCTCAACGGGGTCAATCACTGTTCCTCCCTGCAGGGGTATCGAATGTCTCCTCGCGTCTCGGCTTCCCGCGCCAGGTTGATAGATGTTCGCCCGATGAGTGAAAACTGGCTCCAACGTCTTCTGCGAGCCCAAACTGTGGTGTTGAGATGCGCACGCGTAGCATCAGGTGGCTCGGCCGGTCCAACCCCGTGCCATCGCGGCCCGCCGACCGAGCCCATGCTGCGCGTCTAGCTGCAGTACGCGAGGCAGACGCTCAGTCCATCCAACTCGCTGTGGCGTCCGACTTGAGACTGCATGAGCGCGTTCGCAGCTGGACGTCGTGGCCGGCGCCGGACTCACAACCTGTCTTCCGTCGGCCCCTTGGGGTGCAGGATCTTGCCGATCCTGTGCGTCAGGTCGTGCTGCGGCTCGCCCGTCGGCGTTGGGGCCGTGGCTACGAGGGCTCCGGCAACGTCTCTTATCTTAGTTTCCTGTTAGTGTGCTGAGACTGTCGGCGCAGGACACGCATGGCCACGTCGGCGTCGACCCCGTATTGGGCCATGAGGAGCCCTCGTGCGAGATCGGTGTTCTCCTGGCTGACCCGGGCTCTGTCGATGTCGCTGTCGGCAAGGTCACGCGCCTGTTTGCTCATGGCATCGGTGATGTCGACACACGAATCCGCGCACCGCCACCACTTTGCCGGTGTCGTCCGTCCGGCCGTCGGCGACCAGGACGACGGCGTGCTCGTTGCCCGAGGCATCCGCGGTGCGGTGGTAACAGCCGAATGGCTGCCCATCCGTCAGCACGGCCGCGAGCGCCTTTCCCACGCATTCGCGATCATCAAGGTGCTGGTGTTCACGGAGCAGCTCGCTCGTCGGTTCAACCGAGTTGGGGGCGTAGCCGTACAGGCGGTACATCTCGTCCGACCACCACCAGATGTCTTCCTTCACCCGGTGGACGATAGCCCCAGTCAACTCGTCCGCCTCATCGGTGCGCCGAATGACTTCCTTCCGCACGACCGTGCCTCCCATCCGGGCCCTGCTCCGACGGAGCCAGAGACGGCTGCTTCACACTACTACGACGGTCCCAGGCGTTTCAGGGCAAACAACAGCGGCGGTCGGCCACCGGCTGGAGAACCCCTACGGACAGCCGGGCAGGGGGCGCGAGGGGACTTCGCACCCAGAGCAAGAGCACGGTTTCGTGACCACCATAGGACTCCAGGTTGACCACTGCCGCCTCCACATGCCGGATCTCGGACACCAGCATCAGGACGCCTGCGGCGCTCCAGACGAGGGCGACACCGGCACGCATACAGAGGTGCGGCAGCAATTCGGCGCCGCTGGCGTTGCAGATCGTCGCGGCGTCACTGACGCTCTGTGTGTCTCCACGGACAGGCGGGCGTGCTCGCGTCGTCAGTGCCTGACGCCGCCCTTCGACCTCTCCTTGAGATCGCGAGCCTTGCCCCGGGCCTCCAAAGCGGCGCCCTTGGCTTCCGTGACCTCCTTGCCAAGTGCATGGGCAACCTTTCGTACGGCCTTCCCAACGGCCTGCTCGGCCTTGGCTTTGGCCTTTTCTCCGGCACTCATGTCCATCCCTTCGTCGGCTTACACTCAATCGCCTGCCCCTGGCCGCGGGGCAAAAACACGAGCCTGCTCAGCGAACGAGACGCCCGGCATGTCGCTGGCCCGCTCAGGGGTCACGTCGGCCCGGTGCCTTATCACGAGCGCGCGTAGGCTGCAGAACGGACACCGTGATCGAGAGCCTGATTGAGCGGCGCTACCGGGCACTGGAATGCTGACCGCGTCGCAGGATCCCGGTGGTCGAGGGCTCGCCCGGCCCGACGGGGTCTGACGGATGGGACATCGCCCACGCCGGCCATGACTGCCTACGAAACGCTCTACGCGCGGCAAACGGTCTCGGCGGGTCGACTATCCTGCCTCGGCAGTCCGATCTGTGAATCGGTGGAGGGCTGCAGGAGGCCGTCAGCCGCTTTGAGCAGAGACAGTCCATCGCGCGCACTGACCGCTTGCAGCCAGGCCAACGCCTCCGCCGTGGAACAGCCTTCGCACGCCGCGACACATTCGGCAGCCTGGTGAATTCGGTGCCAGCGAGCCGCACGCACGTCCGTTTTCCACACCGGGCGCTGACAGCCCGTGCTCGCGTGCACGTGTCGCCAGCGCAGTAGTGCGTCCAAAGCGACCTCGGCGGCACGTTGCGCCTGCGCGATCTGCGGCGGTGTCACCTGGGCAGGCTGCGTGTAGTAGAGGGACATGACGCCAATCGGAGTGCGGCTTTCGCTCATGGGGAGCGCCAGCACCTGCTGGACATCGGGCACCTCATCAGCCAGATACGAGCTGGCACCGGATTGGCGCCTGCGCAAGCCGGACACCAGCACTGGCCGCATTTCCAGAGCCGCATTGATCGACGGGCCATCAGCGAGCGTGAACTGTAGGGCCTCACCCAACAGGGCCGACTCGTCGGTGGCATGGAGCAGTTGCCAATGATCCAGGCTGGGCAGCAACGACAGAGCCGCCCGCTGTGCGCCCATGCCTTGCGTGAACGCCGTACAGAGCCGACGTGGCAGCGACCCTCGTCCCACAGCTGCTGCGACGGAGACGTCATGCACAATCGATGTTGTTTCCGGTGGTGCCTCCAGCATGGTCATCATTCCCTTTATCGCGCACTGTTTGCGCGGCGAGAGGGTCCTCGGCGCAGTACGGCTGGTCATACCTGGCGCCGAAACCATGGGAGTGCGTTACCACCCGATGGCCAGTCTCATGTGTCGCCCATCGAGTTCAGCTGCTTTGCCCGCCAAACGAAGTGCTGTCTTCTGCACGCAGAGCTAGGTGGTCGCCCTTTGGGACCGATGGGCCAGCCTGACGAGTCAATTCCACCCTGCACTCATCGCCTCGGATCCTCGTCGGCACCATGCCAAGGGTTCAGTCGCATCACCCTCGTCACGCGGGCCGCCAGCCTCAGCCGTTCGGGTGACCGTGGCGTTTTTGAGAGCGCCGAGGGTAGGCGCGTGACCACACCAAAATCACGCCAGGCTGGGACGGCCAGCGAACCATGGAGGCCACGAGGGCAGCGGCGGCGGCTACACGATCTCCGCGAGCCGGGCCTTCAAGTGGCTGATCAGACGGGATAGGGAAGATGGACAAACTCGCACAACTCCTCCAGCAATCGATGCGCCGCCGCCACTTGACGGCCCAGGCCGTTGCCGAGCAGACGGGCATTCGTACACCCCGAGTCAAGGCGTTCGCAGAAGACGGTGCCAACGGCCCCATCCAGCCCACCGACGACGAACTACGGGAACTCGCCCGCACCCTCTCACTGCCACTGTCGGCGGTTCTGGGGATCGCGCATCCATCGGTCAAGTCGAAGGCGGCGTCGGCGACGTGGAGGCTTCGACAGCACGCCGGCGGTCGCAAGAAACCGACCCATCGGTCTCACTGACATGGACTGCCGAGCTCGTGTGAGGTCTCGTTCCGTAGTCCCGCAGAGCGGGCCTCCGCCACGGGCCAATTGGTACAGGTGGAGCAGGATGACAGGCGAAGACAACGGCAACAGCGCAGCCCCACATGTGGGGGTACGCCTATGTGCCGATGTCGAGACCGTGCTCAATGATCTAACAGATGGCCACGGCACGGGCTCGACGCAGTTTCGAGCGGGGGGAGCCGCGGCATTCCAGTGGGCACTGGGACATTCCGAGAGTTCACCCGTCACTGGCCGGGGGGTTCCTTGTGCCCCAGACCTGCCACTGCTGACCGCCGAACTGGACGCGGCGACAGTCCGGCTGGAGACACCCAACGACCCGCCCGGCAGCAAAGACTACCTGCGAGGGATCCACGCGGCGCTCAGCTGGCTGTGCGGATTCGACCCCGAGCCGCGCTGACCGGCTGCGACCGCACACGGCCTGGTCGAATGCCTCCGCACATGTGGCCTGGTGCTCGGCAAACTCCTGGGCGCCTCTCAGCCCAGATCCACCATCGAATCCAGCAGCGGACACCCTGCGGCTTTCGTTGCGGCTCACACCCTGGGGCGGTGGACGGGCCTGTCACTGCCGGCGCCCACGCGACTTTCCGTAGGGTCAGTGTCGCCTCATCGCTCTACGAATGAGCAAGATCACACCGGCTACGATCAAGACCATCCCCATGAGGATCAAGAGCATCCCTATGGCAATCAAAGAGACTCCGAGTGCGATCAAGGCCACCCCGAGGACAAGCAAGATCACCCCGATGATGAGAATAAAGATCGCGAGGATGGTCACGGTGTTTCTCCTCCTCCCCTTCCGACTGTGGACCCTCCTCCCGGCCAGCGCAAACACTCCAGGGACACCCCCCGGCTGCCCATCCCGATGATGGACGACTCAGCCTGCTGATCTTGGAGGCGAGCTCTCCAAGATCCGGCGGCGCATGCGCCGGGCTACTGCTTCCCGTCCGGCCACGCGATGACGGCCACGACGTCGTTCGCCATCTTCATGCTGGTGCTGTTCCTCCCGGTACCGAGGGGCTGGCCGGCGGAGTGCCTGCTGGTGCATCTCCGTGTTCAACGTGCTCGGCGTCGGTTTCACCAGGATCGCCCTGGGCGTGCACTGGTTCAGCGACGTTCTGGGCAGCTGGCTCCTCGGACTGGCCGTCGTCGCCGTCACCGCTTGGGCCTTCGAGACGTGGCGTGCCGATACCTGCCGGGTGTGCACCCCCGTGAGCGAGGGTCTCGAACCCGAACTCACCGAAGCCACGCCTGAGCCAGGCTCGTCACACCAGGAAGGGCTCAGGAACTCATGATGCGTCGGCGCGAGGGAAGACATGCTCGTCCAGCAGGATGCCGATGGCGACGGCTGCCGGTACGGCGACCAAAGCGCCGATGATGCCCAGGAGAGCGCCGCCGACTAGGACGCCCACGACAGTGACTACAGGGTGCACGTCGACGGCGTACTTCATCACGCGGGGCATGATCAGGTAGTCCTCTGCGAGGCGGAAGCCAACGCAAAAGCCGGCTGTGGCAGCCGCGATCGGCAGGGAGACCGACAGGGCCACCAGGCTCACGGCCACCCCGGCAACCGTGGAGCCGACGACCGGGATCAGATCCATCAACGTTACGAAGAACCCCAGGGCAGCCGGGTACGGTACGCCGATGCCCGCGCGCCATGCGAAGGTCACGAGCCCGGCGGTGCCCGACGTGGCGAGGTTGGCCAGCATGAACCGGCCCGTCCGGGTCAGGATCTCGTCCGTCACCGCCTCGACCCGCGCGCGCCTGCTCGCGGCGACGAAGTGGAATCCGAACTGCTTGAACTCAGGAAGGGCGACCATCAGATAAATGGTCACGACCACGAGGATGACCACCGATGTGACCAGACTCAGCACCATCTTTCCCGCTCCCAGCAGCCCGCCCAGGACACTCGAGCCGCCGGAGGCCAGTGCGCTGCGGACCTTGGAGATCAGGTGGTAGCGGTCTTCCAGGTGGCCGAGAAGGGTGTGCCGGTCGTGCAACTGGGTGAGCCACTTCGGAATCGCCTTGGTCAACGAGTCGATCTCGTCCGCATCCGGCTGAGCGATGAGCGCGATGAATCCCGCCAGACACAGCACGAACGCTAGAAGCACGATCAGAACCGCCCAGCCGCGGCGTACACGGTGCTGGTCAGGAGGGCGACCAGCGGCTCGAGGCCGATCGCAACGAACACGGCCGCCAAAACAATGACAGCAGCTCCCTGATCTGCAGAATGGTGTGCACCAGCAGCCAGGCGAGAGTCGCACCGAGTCCCAGTGCGAAGCCGGCCCGCAGCCACGACCTGTTGCGCTCACCGGACCGCGGCCGGATGATTCCGAGACCTCTCCTCCCCTGCCCGCCGTGTCTTGGCTCCCCGGCAGGGGTCCGGGCTCCCCGCACCGATCCAGTCGTCGCCCGCGCTCGTCGGCGAACGCGGGCGGCCGCGGATTCCCCCTCCCCGATCTTGTGACTGTCACGCCTTGCCCGCACGTCCGTAGAGGGCCGTCGGTGAGGTGCTGCCGAAAGCCACGGATGCCTGAGAGGTCTTCAGCGTCTGCGGCGGCGGATGGTCCAGCCGCCTCCCAGACCTGCGAGGTGCAGGGCCAGAACAGTGAGACCGAGGAGCATGACGTTGGTGGAGGTGAAGGTGTGGTTGGTCGAGATATCCGCCGCGTTGATCAAAAAGGCGATGAAGAACAGGACAGCAGAAAGGATGGCCAGCATGGTATTCGGTCTCCTCGTCGGGCGACGCCTGTGTTGCACTGCAACTGCGAATTCCCATCATTTGGCCACTCTCACCGGCGGCGCCGCACCAATCCGGCGAGCCTCGTCGGCGCTGTGGCGGTTTGGCGGTTTGACGGTTTGGCGGTTTGGCGGAGATTTAGGGCAGACACTTCCTCACGGGTGCGACCTACGTGCCGTGGAGAATGGTGGGGAGGGCGTCAGAATGTCCAGCGTTCCTTCGGTCACGAAGACCCATGTCGGCCACTGCCTGGTGGCTGTCTTCAGCGGTGACATGGATTACCTGACCGAACCCATGTTTCGAACCGAATTCCTGCACCTCATCGATTCAGGCGAACGGTGCATCGTGCTGGACCTCGCTGGTGTCGCATTTTGCGATTCAGCTGGGCTGAACGCCCTTCTGGCGGCCCGTCGACGCGCGCCTGAGACCGGTGTGAGGCTGGCGCTGGCCAGCGTACAGGGGCAGCTACGACAGCTACTGAAGGTCACCGGCGTCGATAGGCTTCTTGGCGTCTACGACGCCGCGGAAGATGCCTCGACAGACCTCGCAGGCGACCCCGACGGCAATTCGAGTAATGAGAGAAATATCAGCCTGCAAACAAGGACCCCATCACCCGGATGACCGATACATTCTACATATCATTTACCTCCTGCCCCAGCTCACGGCCTTTTCGAACACAGAGGCGGGGCTGACAGCAGGTCGGGCGGGTAAACGCGTACTCAACGGCATCGAGGAAGGGGAAAACCATGTCAGTGGAACCCGAACGTGCCGAAGCGAGTTCTGCTGCGCAACACGTCGCCGAAACGATGATCAGGTTGTGGCAGCAGACCCATGAGGACGTCGCCCCCACGATTTCCGAGGAACAGATGCGCGTTCTGCTCGCCCTGGGCAGCGAGCCGACTGATCCTGGGTGGATTGCCCGAAATCTCCGCGTCAGCGCCTCATGGTCGACATGTGTGCTCGAAGCGACGCGTCAGCGCCGCCGACAACTTCTGGAACAGACAGTGGTGACCGCCACACCACCAGACCGCCCGGTACTGCGGGACGCGTTCAACCAGTTGTACGGGGCGGCGAGCCCCTTGGCGCGGGTGCCTTGCAGCCGCTCGCCGCTCTGAGTAACCAGACCGATCAAGACAGGTCAGCACAACAGTCCAGCAAGCACCACGCCGAACTTCCCGTCCCTCGGGCTGCCACAGAGAGCTTGCGGACAGCAGCCCGAGCGCACTGAAACACTGCTGCCCGCCGGTCCCACCCTTGCGCTGGAGATCAGGGACCGCCACTCACGCGCGCCTCTTGGGTGTACATCATGGTCACCCCGGTCTAATGGTGGGACCCACGAAATGCTGCGACTTCATACTCGTCGCCCTCCTCGCCGTGCAGGCGAACGCGCATGCTCACCGGTGACGCGGGCAAAAGGGAACGAACGAGTGCGGGGCTGCCCACCATCCGTGTTGGGGAGGGGCGTGACGTGCGTATCTGGCAGGAGAGTACCGAGGTAGGCTCGCGACCGGGTCAGACGGCGCCATTGGGCGCGACCTTCGACGGCGCAGGGACGAATTTCGCCGTGTTCTCCGAAGCGGCGAAGCGCGTGGAGCTGTGTCTCTTCGATGAGGACGGCGCCGAGGAGCGCGTCCCGCTGAAGGAGGTGGACGGCTTCGTCCACCACATCTACTTGCCAGACGTCGGCCCGGGCCGGCGCTACGGGTTCCGGGTCCACGGACCGTACCGGCCCGAGCGAGGTGAGCGCTGCAACCCGAACAAGCTGCTGCTCGATCCGTACGCCAAGGCGATCGAAGGCGAGGTCGAGTGGAACGAGGCCCTGTTCCCGTACCACTTCGGCCACACGGGCCGGCGCAACGCCCTCGACTCCGCCCCGTACGCGCCGAAGTCTGTGGTGGTGAACCCCTTCTTCGACTGGGGCAACGACCATCCGCAGCGCACCCCGTATCACGAGACGGTCATCTACGAGGCCCATGTGAAGGGCATGACCAGGACGCATCCCGCGATTCCGGAGGCGATGCGCGGCACGTACGCGGCGCTGGCGCACCCGGCCATGGTCGACTACTTCGTCACACTGGGCGTCACCGCGGTCGAGCTGATGCCGGTCCACCAGTTCGTCCACGACCACGCGTTGACGCAGAAAGGCCTGTCGAACTACTGGGGATACAACACCATCGGCTTCTTCGCCCCGCACAACGCCTACTGCTCGTCCGGGCAGCGGGGCGAGCAGGTGCAGGAGTTCCGCTCCATGGTCAAGACCCTGCACGAGGCGGGTATCGAGGTCATCCTCGACGTCGTCTACAACCACACGGCCGAAGGCAACCACCTGGGGCCGGTGCTGTCGTTCCGCGGCCTGGACAACGCGGCGTACTACCGCCTGTCCCAGGAGGATCCGCGTTTCTACTGGGACACCACCGGCACGGGCAACAGCCTGCGGATGAACCACCCGCACACCCTGCAGCTCATCATGGACTCGCTGCGCTACTGGATCACCGAGATGCACATCGACGGCTTCCGCTTCGACCTGGCCGCCACCCTGGCCCGCCAGTTCCACGAAGTGGACCGGCTGTCGTCGTTCTTCGACCTCGTCCAACAGGACCCGGTCATCTCCCAGGTGAAGCTCATCGCCGAGCCCTGGGACGTGGGCGACGGCGGCTACCAGGTCGGTAACTTCCCGCCGCTGTGGACCGAGTGGAACGGCAAGTACCGCGACACCGTACGGGACTTCTGGCGGGGCGAGGGCGGCACCCTGGGCGAGTTCGCCAAGCGCCTGACCGGCTCCTCCGACCTGTACCAGAGCGACGGCCGCCGCCCCTACGCCTCGGTCAACTTCGTCACCGCGCACGACGGCTTCACCCTGCGCGACCTGGTGTCGTACAACGACAAGCACGACGAGGCCAACGGCGAGGGCAACCGCGACGGCGAGAACCACAACCGCTCGTGGAACTGCGGCGCGGAGGGTCCCACCGACGACCGGGATGTCCTCGCGCTCCGTGCCCGTCAGCAGCGCAACCTCCTCGCCACCCTGCTGCTCTCCCAGGGCGTGCCCATGCTGCTGCACGGAGACGAACTCGGCCGCACCCAGCATGGCAACAACAACGCCTACTGCCAGGACAACGACCTGACCTGGATCGACTGGCCGAACGTCGCCGAAGGCAGCGAACTGCTCGACTTCACCCGCAAGCTGATCAGCCTGCGCCGCAAGCACCCCGTGTTCCGCCGGCGGCGGTTCTTCCGGGGACGTGCAGCGCACGTATCCGGCAAAGCGGTGAAGGACATCGCCTGGTTCACCCCCGCCGGGCGGGAGATGACCGACACCGACTGGGAGACCGGCTTCGCCAGGTCCCTGATGGTCCATCTCAACGGTCAAGCCATCACGGAGCCCGACCTGCGGGGCCTGCGGGTGGAGGACGACTCGTTCCTCCTGCTCTTCAACGCCCACAGCCAGGCTCTCGGCTTTATCGTTCCCGAACGGCTCGATCCGTGGTGGGCTGTGGAGGTGGACACAGCCATCCCGTACACCGAGTACCGACCGCTGATCAAGGGCAGCAGCGAGGTGGCGGTCGAGGCCCGCTCCATGCTCGTCCTCCGCTCTCACCAGGACAGCTGAACTCAGCTCACGCGGACATATGGCCATCGCGTCCGGCTCGGCGCGGCGCAGCACCTCGGGTGACCGTGGCCACTTCCCCGTCACCGAAGAGAGTGCCTGCCGGCACGGAGCACGCCCGAGTCAGCGCTCGGCGGCGTCCCTCCAGTAGTCCCTCAGCATCTCGCCGGGCCACGAAGGCTGCGTGACGGGGCCGCGCGGAAGGAACTCCTCGAAGACCGCCACAAGGTCCACCACCTTGGTGCCGTCGTCGGCATCGAGGTCAGTGACGTGCAGGTCCGGGCCGTCCACACGGAGCAGTCGCGGGAACGACGTCGCTAGCCGAGCCGGGCGCCGGTGGTTGTGGTGCACGAAAGTGCCCGTCGCCGGCCACTCCGGGTTGTTGCGTGGGCTCCGCGCGTGGAGGGCGACGTCCTCGGGAGAGCTGAAGTTGAAGAACCAGGTGACCTGGAGGTGGGAAAACTCCCCAATCCCCTGCAGCGTTTCCTCCGGGTACTCCGGACGCGACCGGATGATCGACTCCACACCGCCCTTGAAGTCGTCGAGCCGCCCCATGTGGCCTCCGACCACGTCGGCAATGACCGGCACCTGGATGAACTCGGTGGACACGGGTTCCCCCTTCTCCGCTCGCGGCACGGCGAGGGGGCAGACACCAACAAGCCCGCCTTCGCCACACCAGTTGTGAGAAGGCGAGCATGGACCGAATCGAAAGTCTGGCAGCGTGATCAGCGCCCCTGAACAGCAGAAGAGCCTGATGCTCGCCGCCAACGACAGGGCTCCGGGCAAGGCACGGTCCTTCACCCGCGAGGCGCTGACGGCGTGGGGGGTGGAAGACCTCCTGGACCAGGCCGTACTGATCGTCAGCGAACTCACCACCAACGCTGAGCGGCATGGCCGAACCGCCGACGTCGGGGTCGACCAGGAGGCAGCCCGCCGCGCCGGCGTCTCGTACGTGCACGCGGGCTGGGGCTACGGCACCCCGAGCCCCCCTGCCGCCGTCGTCGCCGAATCGCCGAAGGACCTGCTGCCGCTCATGGACACCGGGCCGCTGCTCGAAGGGAGCCTGGCATGACGCCGCCCAAGCGCAGCGCCTTGGGCATCGCCCGCGCCGAGTCCAATGGCAACCCCCTGTCGGCGCTGGTCGGCGAGGGCGCGCTCGCGACCATGAATTCCGACCGGATCACCACGTCCGAACTGGAGGAAACCGGCACGTGCTGGATGTACAGCCACCCGGCGCCACCCGGGGCGCCGGAGAGGTCGAAGAGACCGGGCGGGGTCCTTCGCGCGGGTCCGTGGAAGCGGAAGGCGGGCGGGCGGCTGCCGGCGATCCGGCCTGCCGCTCGCCCCAGAGCATGGGCGGGTCAGGCGTCCAGGCGGCGCCCCGCGAGCCAGGTGACGATCTCGGGATCGTGGTGGTCGAAGAACAGGGAGCCGCCGGTGTCGAGGGTGGCGATCTGGGCCATCTGCTCGTCGGTGAGCTGGAAGTCGAATACGTCGATGTTCTCGGCCATGCGCTCGGCGCGCACGGACTTGGGGATGGCGACGACGCTGCGCTGGGTCAGCCAGCGCAGCACGACCTGCGCGACGGACTTGCCGTACTCCTTACCGATCCCGGCGAGGAGCGGGTTGGTGAACAGGTCGTTCTTGCCCTCGGCGAAGCCGCCCCAGGACTGGATCTGTACCCCGTGTTCGCGCATGAGGTCCTGGTAGTCGGCGCGCTGGAAGAAGGGGTGGCTCTCGATCTGATTTACCTGCGGGGTGATCTCTTTGTTCACGATCAGGTCGATCAGACGGTCGGGGTAGAAGTTGGCGACGCCGATCGCCCTCGCCATGCCCTCGCGGTTTATGTCCTCCATGGCGCGCCACTGACCGTAGACGTCGCCGAAGGGCTGGTGCATCAGGTACAGGTCGAGGTAGTCCAGGCCCAGCTTGGTCAGGGACGTCTCGAACGCGCGGCGGGTGTTGTCCTCGGCGGGGGCGTCCTGCACCCACAGCTTCGTGGTGACGAACAGCTCCTCGCGCGGGATGCCGCTCGACTTGATGGCGCGGCCGACGGCTTCTTCGTTGCCGTACGCGGCGGCGGTGTCCAGCAGGCGGTAGCCGGCGGCCAGGGCCTCGGACACGGCGCGCTCGGTGTCCTCGGCAGGGATCTGGTAGACGCCGAAGCCGAGGAGCGGCATCTCGACACCGTTGTTCAAGGTCACGTACTGCATGAGGGGAAGTCCTTCATTGTGCGTTGGGGTGGTCAGGGGTGGATGAGGGCCTTGAGGACCTGGCGGTCGGCCATGGCCCGGTAGGCGTCCGGTGTCCGTTCGAGGGGGAAGGTCTGGTCGAAGACGCGGCCGGGGGCGATGGTGCCGTCCAGGACGTCGGGCAGCAGCTGCTCGATGTAGGCGCGGGCGGGGCTGGCGCCGCCGGTCAGGGTGATGTTGCGCATGAAGTCGGCCGGACCGATCGGGCCCTGCTCGTACTGGGGGACCCCCAGACGGCTGATGGTGCCGCCGTCCCGGACCACACCGAGCGCGGTGTCGAGGGCCTGGCGGGTGCCGACGGCCTCGATGACCTTGTCCACGCCGCCGGTCAGCTCGCGGATGCGGGCGATGCCCTCCGCGCCGCGTTCGGCGACGACGTCGGTGGCGCCGAACTCGCGGCCCATGTCGGTGCGGGCCTTGTGGCGGCCGGCTAGCACGATCCGCTCGGCGCCGAGCCGCTTGGCGGCGATCACCGCGCACAGGCCGACCGCACCATCCCCGACCACGAGCACCGCATCTCCGCTGGCGACGCCGGCGGTGACGGCGCCGTGGTGGCCGGTGGTCATCACGTCGGAGAGCGCCAGCAGGGACGGCAGGAGTGCGGAGTCGGCTGCCACCGGCATCTTCACCAGGGTGCCGTCTGCATGCGGGACGCGGACGGCTTCGCCCTGCCCGCCGTCCACGCCGTCGAAGCCGTACCGGCCGCCGTTGCGGCACGAGATGTGCAGGCCCTTGGCGCAGTAGTCGCAGGTGTTGTCGCTGTAGGTGAACGGCGCGAGGACCAGGTCACCGGCCTTCAGGCCGGTCACGTCCGCGCCGGTCTCCTCGACGACGCCGAGGAACTCGTGCCCCATGGGGCGGCCGGTGTCGGTGGCGGGCATCGACGCGTAGGGCCACAGGTCGCTGCCGCACACGCACGCGGCCAGCGTGCGCACCACGGCATCGGACGGCTGGACGATCTTCGGGTCGGGCCGGTCCTCGACGCGGACGTCTCCGGCTCCGTACATCACTGCTGCACGCATCAGGGGTTACTTCTCCAAACGGGGGTCGTGCTGGGCGGTGCTGGTGATCAGCGTTCGAGCATCTGCGCCTGGGCCGCGGTGTGGGTGTCGCCAGAGGCCGGCTGCAGGCTGCTGAGCTTGTTCAGCTGCTCGGCGGTCAGCGTGACCGTGTCGGCGGCGGTGTTCTCCTCGACCCGGCTGACGCGCTTGGTGCCGGGGATCGGGGCGATGTCGTCGCCCTGGGCCAGCAGCCAGGCCAGTGCGACCTGCGCCGAGGTGGCGCCGACCTCGGCGACCAGGGCCTTGACCTCGTCGGCGAGCGCCAGGTTGCGCTGGAAGTTCTCGCCGGTGAAGCGGGGGTTGTCGCGGCGGAAATCGTTCTCGTCGAACTGGTCGGTGGAGCGCACGGTGCCGGTCAGGAAGCCCCGTCCGAGCGGGGAGAACGGCACTAGGCCGATGTTCAGTTCCCGCAGGACGGGCAGGACACGCTCCTCGATCCCGCGGGTCCACAGCGAGTACTCCGACTGCACCGCGGTGACCGGCTGCACGGCGTGCGCGCGGCGGATCGTGTCCGGACCGGCCTCCGAGAGGCCGAAGGCGCGCACCTTGCCTTCGCCGATCAGCTCCTTCACGGCTCCGGCCGTCTCCTCGATCGGCGTGTTCGGATCCACCCGGTGCTGGTAGTACAGGTCGATGTGGTCCGTGCCAAGGCGCTTCAGGGAGCCCTCGACCGCGGTGCGGATGTTGGCCGGGCTGGAATCCAGGTTCCAGGTACCCTCGCCACCGTGCGAGACCAGGCCGAACTTCGTGGCCAGCACCACCTGGTCCCGGCGGCCCTTCAGCGCCCGACCGAGCAGCTCCTCGTTGGTGTACGGGCCGTAGATCTCGGCGGTGTCGATGAGCGTGACGCCCAGCTCCAGCGCCCGGTGCACGGTCCTGATCGACTCCGCGTCGTCGGTGCCGGAGCCGGTGTAGCCGTGGGACATGCCCATGGCGCCCAGCCCGATCCGGGAAACCTCCAGGTCACGCAGCTTGATGTACCGCATCTCGCCCTCTTCCGATCCATGGCGTACCCGGGCACCCTCACTGTCGCCCCGCCCGGCGGGTCGCGCGCCTGTGGTGACTGGACGGGGACCGGGGTACGGGCGTCTTCCTCATTCACCTTCGCCCGGATTGCTCCGGTGTGGCAGGGCGAGCTCTTCGGGGGTAATGACAGGGCCCCCTCCCGTCCGCGGGGCGGGTGCCCGGCGGGTGAGACTGGAGGCATGGCATCCCAGAGCGCGCACAGCGAGGGTGCCGAGCTGGGCCGCTTCCTGCGCGCCCGCCGCACCCAGACCAGCCCCGAACACGTCGGCCTCACCGTCGGCGCCGGCGTCCGCCGCACCCCCGGCCTGCGCCGCGAGGAACTGGCCACCCTCGCCGGCATCAGCATCGACTACTACGTGCGCCTGGAACGCGGCAAGGAGACCCGCCCCAGCCCGGCCGTCCTCGACTCCCTCGCCCGCGCCCTGCGCATGGACGACCAGGAACACCAGCACCTGCGCGAGCTCGCCGCCCGCGCCGCCCGCTACGCCCCGGAGCCGCCCCCGGTGCCGAGCCGCACCGTGCGCCCCCACCTCAAGCTGCTGCTCGAATCACTGCGCCCGAACCCGGCCTACGTGATCAGCCGCAGCATGGACATGCTGGCCTGGAACCCGGGCGGCCTCGCCCTGTACGCGGGCCTGGAGGACTGGCCGGTCAAGCACCGCAACCTGGCCCGCTATCTCTTCCTGCACCCCGCGGCCCGCGATCTCTTCACCGACTGGGACCGGCAGATCACCGCGTGCGTCGCCCGGCTGCGCGCCAGCGCCGGCACCGCCCCCGACGCCCCCGACCTCGCCAACCTCGTCGGCGAACTTCTCCTCAAGAGCCCTGATTTCGCGGGCTTGTGGGAACGCTACGAAGTGACCGGACGCAAACCCGCCCATAAGACGTTCCAGCACCCGCAGGTCGGATCGGTCACCCTCACCTCGCAGTCACTGCATATCGAAGGCACACCGGGTCAGCGCATCGGCGTCTACACCGCCGAACCCGGCACCCCCGACTACGACGCCCTGCTCCTGCTCGACATGACCGCGCCCCGGCCGGAGCACGGTTCCTCCCTGGGAGCGGTCCGCCGGCAGCCGTGAGCCACCGCCGCGGGCCGGGCCCGTCCGGGTCAGGCAGGGCGCCCTGCGGGCGGAGTGTGCGCCGTGGCCGTCTCCATGAGCCGTTCGGCCTCCTCCGCCGTGGCGGCGGGTGGCACGACGAGCAGGTCCCAGCGGCCCTGTCCGGGAGTGAGCAGGCACACGGTGTCCTCGGCTCGCGACGGGCCCGTCCGGCGCAGGTGCACCTGCTGGTCCTCGACGGGCACGCCGTCACCGGACAGCGACCACATCGCCCCGTTCACGAGGACGCTGGTGATGTGTCCCCAGCGCAGCGGCAACGCGGCGAGCAGTCCGGGGAGTTCGGCGGTCAGGTCGTACGACCGCGGCCACCAGGCTCCGTCGATGCGTCGGACTGCGTCGCCCTGGCCGGGCTGGGCTCCCAGTCGCAGCCGGGCGGCGGGCGGATGGAGCGAGGGGGCGGTGATCATGAGGACTCCTGAGGTGAGGGAAGCCGGGGGCTCGCCACGGCCGGGGGTCCGGCGGGCGCGGGCCGGAGCGCCGGCGTTGCGCTGGGCGCGGTCTCGTCCGGGTGGGTTCGGTCGGCCTGTGGTCTGCTGGCCTCCAGCCAGGAGTTGAGCGGGCCGGCGCTTCGCGCGGGGTCGAGAGTGAGGTGCAGACGCGTCCCCGTGCCCGACGGGAACGCCGGGTAGCTGCGTTGCTCGCCACCGGCGAATAGCAGCCGGAGGGCGTCGGCGACCTGCCGGGCCGCTTCGGCGTCCAGGGAGACGATGCGGACTTCGACCCTGCCCTCGGCGGACGGATCGTCCGAAGTCTCCGGGGTCGCAGGCGCGTACGGGGGCGGTACGAATTCGGTGGTCATCGGGCAGAACCTGTCCCGGACCGACGGACGGCCCGTGTCGGTGTCACGCGGCCCCTGCCTGCTGTGCCGCGCGCCGAGGACGAGACCAGCCTTGTCACCGGAGTACGAAGGACCCTCGACCCTCCCCACCGTACTCCTGGCATCCCTCGGCGCGGCCGTTTCCGGATGTGGGCGGCGTACGGTGGACATACCGAGGGCATCACGCACTCCGGCCGCCACGCCGGGTCGTCCTCGGCGAAGAACGGACTTCCGAGCCGCACCAGTGGTCGGCGCGGAGACGGGTCGGCACCATGTCCCCTGCGATGGCTCTCTCCCGGCTGGACATCCACCGGCGAAACCGTGGGGAGCACACACTTGTCACGCTCGCCGGGGACATCGGACCGGCCACAACGCCGCTGCTGCGGGCCGCGCTGGAGCAGTGCCTGCTGGACGGCGTTACGCTGATCGACATCGACCTGGCCACGGTCGGCTCCTGCGACGCCAGGGGCCTGGACGTCCTCATGTCTGCCTCACGGCGCGCCGGCCGGGTCCACACCAGCCTGCGGCTGCACCATCCGTGCGCCCAGATCGTCCGGCTCCTCACCGCCACCGACCCCGCTTCGCCGCTCCTGGCGGCCGCCGCGGGTCCCGTACCGCCCGGCGACCCCACGGACACCGCGACGCAGGCACCCGGGGAACCGGTTCACCGGACGGAACAACCGCCCCTCAAGGAGGGGATCCGCGTGCGCCGGCTGACCCGACGGCAGGCCGAGGACATGTGCGAGGACATCGCGGACCTGGCCGCGGCGTCCGTCGCGGGCACGGCCGGTGAGGCGTACCACGACCGTGCGGACTTCCTGCGCCGCCTCGCGGTCACCGCCCGCCGCCCCGGCTTCGCGCTGCTGGTCGCCGAGACGACGGTGCTGGTCGGGTGTGTCTTCGGTTTCCCGGTGTGTCCGGACGGCGCCGGGCGCCGGGGGTTCGACGCGACGCTCCAGGGGATCGTCCAGCGGCTCACCTCACGCGCGCGGTTCGTCGTCCTCACCCAGGTCGTGGCCCATCCTCACGCCCAGAATCGTGAGATAGCCCGCTGCCTGCAACAGCGCCTGCTGGCAGACCGGCACGTCCGCCTCGGCGTCGCCCTGCTCCATCCAGCCGACCTTGCGGGACAGGCGCTCTTCTCGTCCTGGGGCTGGCAGAACATGGGTGAGGTCGTCGGGCTACCCGGCCTCGTCGCGCCCTGCGTGCTTGTCCTGCTTGTCGGAGGGCCGGCCCCGGCAGGACGCTGATCATTCAGAGGGACGATGAGCGGGTGGTCGCACCCGCCGGATGGTCACGTTGCCCGTTCGTCTGCCCTACGGCCGCGTCTCCACGCGCCAGCCGCGCACCGCGCCGTAGTAAGCCGTAGTAAGGGGCCGGGAGTAGCCTGGCAGGTACCGAGAGCTTTCGGGCCCGCGACCACAGCGGCGCCGTTCCCGGTGAATGACAGACACGGGCACCCGGGGACCGCCCGGGACGGGATCGCACGATGGACGCCATCACCAAGTCCGCCGAAGGTACGGCGCCAGGCGACGCGCATACCTACCGGATGCCCTTGCCCCGCCTGCGCCTCACGCCGGTCGCCAGCCACGGCCCGCTGGACGGGGCGTGGTGGCCCCGCTGCGACACGCTGGAACTGGAGCTGCCCGCGCTGGTCGGCTCCCTGGATCCGAGCGCCGGCACCGTCACCCGCGTCACCGTGGAATCCGCAGCCTGGCCCGATGCCCCGCGCAGGGTGACGGCGCCCGGGCACGTGATCGAGGTGGCCCTGAGAGACGGAGCCGCCGAGGCGCATGCCATCACCGTGGACTGCGGCACCCTGGGGCGCTGGGAACTGCTGGTGGTCCCCCCGGACGAGCCGGCCGCAACGGCCGCCCTGCTGCTGACCGCGGCCTGCGACCCCGGGAACCCCTTGTCGGCTCCGCATCTGCTGGCCCTCGCCGAAAGTGGCCTCGACGCACAGGCCGTATGGGAGTCGGAGGAAGGAGCCGCACCCAGGTGAAGCAGCCGGAGCCGGCCGGTCCTGTTCGACCGGCGGGATCGGGCGTCGACGACCCCGTGATGGAGCGATGGCACCGACGGACCCTTTGTCATCCCGGCCCACCTCCCGTGCAAGGCGAACCACGGTGGGTGAAAGATGACGGCAGGACGACGTGCGGACCGCTCCGAGAGCTTCGGGGAAGCTCTCCTCGGGCAGATCCTGGATAGTGCACACGAGTTGCCGCCCCACCTCATCGGCCCCCTGGTCGCCGACGTGGTGGAACGGCTCGGGGGCCGCCGACCACAAGTGCTGCTGCAGGACTACGGCCAGCTGCTGGTCCCCCTGCCCGGTGACGGCCTCGCGGGAGGGGAACCGCACCGGATCGACGACTCCGAGGCCGGCCGCTGCTTTCTCGACGCCCGACCCGTCGAGCTGGCCGAGGCTGACGGCGTGCGGGTCCACCTGCCACTGCTGGACGGCGGCGACCAGGTCGGGGTCATGGCGGTGACGTTGGACAGCGTCGACGACCACGACCGCCGCTTGCTGAACAGGGTCGCCGGACTGGTCGCCGACCTGCTGGTGACCAAGCACGGCTACTCCGACCTGTTCTTCGGAGTACGACGCGGCGAACCGATGAGCGTCGCCGCCGAGATCCAATGGACCCTGCTGCCACCGCTGGCGATGATCATGCCGCGCATCGCCGTGGCCGGGATCCTGGAGCCCGCCTATGACGTGGCAGGTGACAGCTTCGACTACGCGCTCAACGGGGACGTCCTCCACGTGGCCGTGATCGACGCAATGGGGCATGGCCTGAACGCGGCCACGATGGCCACCGTGACCATCGGCGCCTACCGCCATGCCCGCCGCGCCGGCATCGGGCTCCCGGAGATCTACTCCTTCATGGACCGCGCCGTGGCGGACCAGTTCGGCCTCGAACACTTCGTCACCGCGCAGATGATGCAGCTCGACACCACGATGGGCCATCTGCAATGGGTCAACGCCGGGCACCCGTCGCCGATGCTCGTCCGAAATCACCGCGTCGCACGCCGACTGACCGGCCCGACGACCCTGCCCGTCGGCTTCGGCGGTCCGGACCCGCAGATGAGCGAGACGAAGCTGGAGCCGGGAGATCGCCTCCTCTGCTTCACCGACGGACTGATCGAGGAACACATGACGGGACAAGAGCCGTTCGGAGAGGAACAGTTGGTCGACTGGGTGAACCACTTGGAGAGAACCGGCCGCGGAATCCGGCCGGTGGTGCGCTCCCTGTCCCACACCCTCAAGCGGGCACGCGGCGGACACACCACGGACGACGCGACGCTGCTCCTCGTGGAGTGGCGCGGCTGACGACGTCGCCGGGCAGACACGGGCGAGCAAGGAGCTCGTGGTCTGCTCCTGCTCGACTTGACCGCGCCCCAGGCCGCCGAACTTCCTGCCCCCGCCCCCCAAAGCCACCGGTCAGAAGCCATAGGCAGTTTGCGCCCCGACTCCCTTCCTTGGGCGACTGGGTTCGTTGTCAAACGCCTCAGTTGGATGTCAGAGGACAACTGCCGTCGATATGCCTCACAACGCACCACCTCTGCCACCTGCGGGCCGAAAGACCGGGCTCATCCTGCGGACGGTATGGCACCCGCACACCGAATGCAGGCACGTCCCTGAGGGCGACGTCGAAGCCCAGCGAGGCGAAACGGACTGGGTGCCGCCACGCTCCCCGGTCCTGAGCGGTGCCGACCACGATCTCGGCTACCAAGTCGGGCTTGACCAGTACGACATCAAGTGGGGTGCGTGAGCCCCACGAGGTGGTGAACCGTACTCCTCCCCATGGGTGGCCTGACCCCGTGAGCGTCAGCTGTCGGCCAGTTGCCGGGCATCGTCGGGCCGCACCGGCGTGCTCCGTCCTACGCAACGCAGGGCCCCGCCCTGATCAAGGCGGCCGAGCACGAGGGTCTGGGGCGGCGCAGCGTGCCGGTGTTCGCGCCGACGATGGCCTCTGTCGTGTCTCGGCAGCGGCCGGGGAGGTAGCACTGCTGGCTGCCTCCGACCACGAGGCCCTCGCTGCCGGGCACCTAGCTCCAGGAAGTAAACCACTCCTGCGCAAGGGCAATGTCAGTCGTACCCGGGCACAGTCTCCACGGGTCACTCAGCAGGCAGTGCTCGGTAAACACTGTTCTCCAGGCGGGCGCAGCGCTCGATGTGCGGCGTCCGCACCGCCGGGGAGCGCGCTGGGGGGGCAGGCTGCTGCGGTCCTGCGCCAGCATCGGTCCCACCGGCGGCCGAAGCACCATGTCACTCCGGAACACCAGCCGCCGGCGTGGGCTCGGCGGCCTGGCAGGCCGGGCAGATGACCTGGGCATTACGGCCGTATCGGTGGGTCAGCCCTTGGCAGCGTGGGCAGTACCCCACCTCGTCGGGTGCACAGCCCAGAAGGCGTGCCGCGACGGTCCGGTCCGTTTCCGGGTCGATGCGCTGAAGCACCCCGTCCATAAGTGCGAACATATCCGGCCACACGGGGTCGCGCGCTCAGCGAGGAGGCTCACGCTAGATCCACACCCAACTCGGTGTCCGGCCTGCAAAAGGTGCAGCGCTCGATCGTGGGATCGGTGAGCGCGGCGCGCGCCTCGTCTGCCCTGATCCGGTGCGGCGCGCCCTCAATCATGGAGCAGTCTGCGAGGTGAATGAGGGCCGGGTCCGGACCGGTCGGGGTGCGCTGCCGCTGCACTACGTAGCCGGTCCTCCCCTGCGCCGGAGCGAAGGCCGGCAGCGAGCCGCCACCCTTCACAGGGCGACTCGGGCGCCGCGGCGGGAGCGCCGGCTTCTCGGCACGGGCGAGAGCCTTCTGCACGGCATCGTACTGAAGGCGCAGATACCTGCCGACCGTGTCGTTCTCCGCGATCTGCCGGTCAAGGTGCGCCAGGATCGCTCGAAGGCGGGACGGGTCAGGAGGCAGCTGGGACATGACGAGCACCGTGCAGCGCTGCCCAGGCTCCCGTCCTCCGGTCCTGCCAGTACGGGTGGAACAGCACCTGCATGGACAGGTGGACGAGCCGGCGTCGCTGCACGGTCTGCGGTCGCGCGGCAAGCCGGCGGTAGGTGGCGCGCCACTCCTCTTGCGCATGAGCGAGGTCGCTAGGGATGGGACTCATGACCAGATTCAATCACTTGTTCGATTTCTTGCGCATCTCGCGCCCATCAGCCTGTGACCCGCCGGGGTAGATGGCCGTTCGCAGTGATAGTTGGCCGCACCGGCTACCCTCGCCGCATGGAGCAGGACCATCCCCGCGTTCGCGACGTCTTCCCGGACCTCGTCGCTGAACTGGCCACCCTCCTTGAGGAGGAGGGGGAACGCGAGCTGGCCATCGTGGTGCGGGATGTTCGCCTGGTGGGTGAGTGTGGCTGTGGTGATGACTTCTGCCAGGAAGAGCTCCCGCATGCCGATGGTGTCACCCCGGTTGGTGACCGGGGCGACCACCCGCTGTCCGTGCTCGCCGCCCAGTGCCTGGACCAGCTTCTGGGTGCGCAGGACCTCGTCGTAGACGCTGCCGGCCAGGGACATCTGACTCGCACGACGCCCCTGCCGCGAGGTGGCCTCCTCTCTGACACGCACCACCCGCTGACCGAGGACGTCGACGAACAGGAACGACACGTACCTCGCGCCGAAGCGGTCGCGCAGATTGCGCGCCACCACATCAAGCGAGGCCACCGGTGCGGCGTCCTCCGCCGCAGCCAGAACCGCAGCCAGTCCGAGCCGGTCACGCGGGGCTACTGACGCAGGTAATCGATCGCGCGGAGCGGGCCGTCGTGCTGGACCTGACGGATGTGTCGTTCTGCGACTCGGCGGGGCTGAACGTGCTCCTGGGAGCCCGTCGTGAGGCAGAGAAGGCTGAGGTAGTGCTGGTCCTCGCCTGCGTGCCGCACAAGTTGCACCGGATCCTGGAGATGACCGGAGCCGATCAGTTCCTGCGGGTCTTCTGCGCCATCGCCGACGCCGAAACCGCCCTGGGTAGCTGACAGCATCTTGCACGAGTCCGACCCGGCCCACGGCCGACGATCTTCCCGAGAAACATGACGCGGCACGGCCGCCCCTGTGCCAGGCAACCATGATCCATCTCAGCACCAACCACGGTTCCACCAGCCGGGGCACACTTCATCCCCCTGGTGACCGCAGCCTCCCGTCGGTTGGTCACCGTCAACGGGGCATGAAGACATGGATCTCTTTGCCTCGCGGGTGAGGCAGGACGCTCACCTGGTGAGCCAGGGGGGCCTGGATCAGGGGCCACCCAAGCCTGCCCGGGCCTCGGGTCGGGTCGGGTCGAGTCGTACGAACGTGGCACAGGCGCTGCTGGATTATCGTCGTGGACGCTTACATGGACGCCGTCGAAGGTCCGGCGCATCCGCAGCACGAAGGGACCGGGCGCGTACTGGACAGCGTTGGCGGCCAGCTCGGTGATCACCAGGACGATGTCATCCCGGCTGTCCGGCGCATCGGTGCTCGGTGACGACGGAGAGACAGTCCAGGAACAGCGCTGCGGTCAGGCATGCGTCCGTGACGCTGCTCAGGGTGCCGTCGAAGCGAGCCGTCACCTCTTCGGCGACGTCTGAGCTGACGCCTCCCGTGGTCACCACTGCACCCCACCCCACCGCCTGTCCTCCCGCGACTGTGTCGATGCACTGGACGAGCCACCGGCGAATTCCTGTCGGCTCTCTCCCGCGGCCATCGGGCGGGAACCCGAGGCCAGTGAGGTGAGGGCGACGGTACCGAACAAGGTTTCGTAGCCTGGCGGGAGTTGGTCGAGGATCCTCTGAACGAGGCCATCACCGACAGAGTCCGCCACCGTGCTCAACACGGCGCCGGTGTCCCAGTGGGCTGTCTGTTCGGTGGCGCCGTCGATCAGCAGTGCCACCGCCTGGACGAACTCTTCTGGCGTGAGCTGCTTGGTGGCGGGCAGCGCGTCGAGAAGCAGCGGTGCACACTCCTGCGGGAGCTGTGCCACAATCTCGCTGCGGTCCTCATCCGGCAAAAGAGCAGCCAGCGCGGTGAGAACCACGCGAACAGCACCTTCTGCCTGTTTGTCGGTTGCATACTCGCCGCGTTCACGTACGCGTCCCAGGAACAGGTCCCACGGCAAGATCATCTGGCGACTCCTTCGCCTCTCCCTCGTCCGACGGGGTTTCCGCCGAGACTGCCTCGTACCCGCTCGCCATCCTGGGACGCCCAGAGAGCCCCGGACGGGTGAAGACTCCTCCTGCTCCGGGTTCTGGCGACAGGTCTTCGTTCAAGGTGCCGCTTCCGGCATGGCCACCTGTACTCGCGTGGAACCGCTCTGCGCGCCCTACTTGTAAGAAGCATTGAGTAGTACTGCCCTGACAAATGGCAGGCCTGCTCCGTCGTCTGATCGCCCGCCGGGGGGTAGCTCCGCGTGTCGCGGCTGGCAGGGCGACTGCTGGCAAGGCTCCCATGTCGCCAGCACGCGCCCGGCGCTACGTGGCGTACACGTCCCGAAGGGCCACAAGGTTCCTAGTCCAGTGTCTTCGGAGAAGCAGGGTCCGTGATGAAGATGACGTGCCAGTCCGGTGCGTCAGGCTGCCGTGGACAGTTGCGGCGACGAGGCCGGACAAGCTCGTTGATTCTCTGCAAGATCCGTGAAGTCGGTTGGGCAGGCGTTGTGAGTGATCTTCCCTCCGTCGGGACACTGGTGTCGGGGCAGTGCCTGGTGGTCAGGGTCAGCGGGGCGATGGACTATGCGTCGGAGCCGATGCTCCATGAACAGCTGAAGAAGGTGATTTCTCCAGGTGACCGATTCATCGTCCTGGAGCTGACGAGGGTGTCGTTTTGTGACTCGGCGTGGCTGAACGTGCTGCTGGGCGCTCGTCGTGCGGCGGAAGCGAGCGGCACGGTGCCGGTTCTGGCATGCGTCCCTCCCCGTATACGCCGGCTCTTGGAGATGACCGGTGTGGATCAAGTCCTGTGGATCTTCTCGACCGTCGTCGACGCTGAGGCCGCTCTCGGCGGCTGACATCGTGCTGCGGATATGACCGCTCACTCTCGAGGAGTGAGGTTCGTAGCCAGAACGGGCTGCCTCGGGTGGTGCCACTCGGCAGGCCGTCTCGTCTCGGGGCAGGGCGATGTCGGGCTGCCGTACCAGGGAGCGTTGTCTATGCAGGCGGGGGCGTCCCGCCAGCTCGTTGTCCCAGAGGACGTCCGCGTCGTTGAAAGGGGCCGGGTCGCGGGCTCGTTGCCGTAGAGGGCCCAGGATGTCTCCGCGGGCGATCAGATATACGGCGAGGCAGGAGTGGATGCCAGCCTCGGCGAGCTGTGCGGCGGCATGCGCATCACTGGCGAGCACAGTGAGGTCGTCCCGGGCTGAACGGTCGCCGTCAATGGTCGGTCTGCTGCATCGTCCTGGGGCCGGTCGGCTCCGTGGGCGGAGACGGTAGCTGTTGGATGGCTCGACGTTGACGGGGCCTGCCGTCGCTCAGACGTTCCGGGATGGCCGGAGTTTCTCGGGGAAGGGGAAGAATGTCGAAGCATTCAGCCCACCGAAGGCCTGTGATGATGCTTTCACCGAGGAAGAAGAGCAGGATCCTCTGCAAGAGGCAAGCGTGCAAGCCGCCAAGCAAGCAAGGGTTGTGACACGCAGGTTCCTCTCCGCAGTGCGGCCAGCGAGTGGGCCTGATACAGACGCCGTGTTGCTGGTGGCATCGGAGCTGGTCACCAATGCGGTCCGGCATGCCGGCGGCGTGAGCCGCTTCCGCCTGGTGGCCGGTCCGGGAACGGTGACGGTGAGGGTGGAGGTCGCCAGTGCCGCTGCTTCGCAGCCACAGCGGAGCAACTCCGGCGAGCCGAGCGGGTTCGGATGGCGGTTGGTGCGGGAGCTGTCCGAGGACGTAGAGGTCAGCACCAGGCCAGGAGGGAAGTCGGTGGGTGGAGACGCTCACTGGGCTGCGGGTGACGCAGTTTCGGGCCTGTTGAAAGTGGTGCGGGAGCGGGGCGGCAACGGCACTTTGCGGGGCCGGCCGTGGTCCTTGCCCCTGGCCGAGCGGGTCCTGATGGTCACGGTCTAATACCGCACGAACTTGACCATGCGACAACTGGGTCCGCTGTTCGGTGTCTCCTCCTCCACGGTCTGCCGCCTGCTCCAGCGGCTGGAACCGCTGCTGGCACTCGACCGGTCTGCCACCCGGCTGATGCCTTGGACCGGATGTGGATCGCGGACGGCACCCTCGTCCCGGTCCGCGACCTCCGTGTGGGCGTCTCCTCCCGCAACTACCGGTCCTCAAGGCGTTCGAGAGGTCGACTGCCCTGGCGGAGGCCAAGCGGGATGCCGAGGCGTCGGAACAGGCCGCTTACGAGGCCCTTCAGGCGGGCCCTGGGAGATATCCCCGAGCCAGGCGGCGAGGGCCGACTACAGACAGCCCTGGGGCCGGGAAGAGTCTTCCCGGCCCCAGGGCTGCGGCGCGAGGGGCTTCAGGAGCCGTTCAGAGCGAAGTTCTGGTTCGTGTTGCTGGTCGCACCGGGGCTGTGGATCGGGTTGTTGATGCTGATGTTGTTGTAGGCCGGCAGCAGGCCGCTGAGGTTGATCGGCAGGATCGAAGTGCCGCCTCCGTTCCCGTTGCCGCCTCCGCCGTTCCCGCCGCCACACGTGCCACCGGTGACAGTGGTGGAGTCGTTGGCATTCGCCGGCTCGCTGCCTCCGCCCGAGACGGTTGCGCTGTTGGTGAAGGTGCAGCCGGCAGCGGATGTGACGTTGACGCTGAGAGCGAGGGGCGGGTAACTGTCGCCGGGTGCCAGGGGGTCACTGCGGGTGCAGGTGACGGTACCCGCGGACTCGCTGCACGTCCAGCCGGGGCCGCCGGAGGAAGCGCTGTTGTAGGTGACGCCCGCGGGCAGGGTGTCCGTCACGGTTACCGGACCACCGGTCGTTCCTGCTGCTGAGGCATTGGAGACGGTGAGGGTGTAGGTGCCGGTGCCACCCTGGGGGAACGAACCGGAGTGAGACTTGCTGATCGACAAGTCCGCCGGGGTGGCTGGCGTGACCACGTTCGTCGGGTCCTCATCCTCGGCCGAGGCGCTGCCCCCGCCGGAGACACGGGCCACGTTCACGACAGTGTCCGGGGCGTCTTCGGCTACCGCCACCGTGACGGTGATGGTCGGGTAGGTACTTCCACCTGGCAGTGAATCGCTGCGAGTGCAGGTCAGATCGGCCAAGGTACAGGTCCAGCCGTCCCCAGCCATTGCGGTAACCGTGAGGCCGGTTGGCGGAACCTCTTCTACATCTACCGGCCCCAGCGTCGGCGCGTCACCCTGGTTGTGGACGAAGATGGAGTACTGACCGGTCTGCCCACGAAAGAAGGGCGCCCCGTGATTTTTACTGATAGTCAGCTGAGGGATTTGGAGGGCGCTGGTCGCTGCGTCGGCATAGACCGGCAGCGAGACGGTGACTCCGGTCGCCACCGCCATTGCGCTGATGGAGCGCACTGCTCGTCGAAGGAACATATGTCTTTCCTGTCCTGGGACTGGCACGCCGATCCACCCCAAGGCGAGAGGGATGCGCATGGCGTCGAACGGATGGCATCACGGCGATCAGACAACGTGTGCTCCGACACCGCAGTGTCTTACTCAACTTCATCCGTTCGGCACTAGTGTCCTGAGTCAGCAATTCGGTTCAGATATCCGGCGAGCTGTTCAAGGATCTCGTCCGCGGTCTTCATCCAGACGAAGGGTTTTGGGTCCTCATTCCAGGTATTGATCCAGTTGCGGATGTCCTTCTCCAGGGCCTGGACGTTCCTGTGGACGCCTTGCCGAATCTGCTTGGTCGTCAGCAGCGCGAACCACCTCTCGACCTGGTTGAGCCAGGAGAAGCTGGTGGGGGTGAAGTGCACATGGCAGCGGGGATGTGCGGTTAGCCATCGCTGGACGGCGGGGGTCTTGTGCGTCGAGGCGTTATCGCAGATCAGGTGCACATCCAGCCCGTCGGGCACCTCCTTGTCGATCAGGAGCAGGAACTTCTTGAACTCCACGGCCCGGTGCCGGCGTTGGATCTTGCCGATCACGCGTCTTCTCGTCCACGCACAGCACCAGCGCATGCTCGGGCGGTGCGAGATACAGGCCGACCACGTCGCGGACCTTCTCGATGAACTGCGGATCCTTCGACAGCTTGAAGGTGTCCACCAGATGCGGCTTGAGGCCGAAAGTCCGCCAGATCCGCGCGATGGCCGACTGAGACAGCCCCACCTCCCCGGCCATCGACCGCTTCGACCAGTGCTTGGCGTCCTTTGGCGTGCTCCCCAGCGTCTTGACCACCACTTCTTCCACCTGGGCATCGGTGATCTTCCTAGGGTCACCCGGCCGCGGCTCGTCGGTCAGGCCCTCCAGCCGGTGCTGAACGAACCGGGCCCGCCACCGGCTAACCGTGCGTGCCTCAACGCCCAGTACGGCGGCAACCTCCTTGCTCGAAGCACCGGTTGCGCACTCCAGTGCGATCCGGCACCGCAGGGCCAGGCCTGCGAAGGGGTCCGACGCCTGGCCCAGCGGGTCAACGTCTCACGCTCGTCGTCGGTCAGCACCAGCTCGGCCTTCGGCCGTCCCGTGCTCGCCACCCGGCCATCATGCCGAAACCACCCAGATTTACGCAGCGAATTCCTGACTCGTGACACCAGTCTGCTGAGCTCGGTGGCATGACCGCCCACGGTGTTGTTCGGGGCTTCGCCTTCCTACCACTCCAGAGGGCTGACGCCCGTTCCGTCGGCCTGGTCGAACCTGTGCGGTGAGCCAGGTCCCAGCAGCCCAAGGCGAGGTCGATGACTTCGGCGAGTTGGGTGAAGGAGTGGGAGCGTGCGGCGGCGATGATGCGGCCGGGGTGCGGCCAGACGTCACCGCCACGCCCGGAGACCAGCTCCGCGCGAATGGACAACCACATGCGCGCCAGGGCGACTTGCTCCTCATGATGGGCGTGCTCTGCTCCTTCCTCGGCGTCAGAGCCACGCTCTGCCCGCATTGCCGTGCGTCACCCATAGGTCCGTTTTCGACAGCGGTTCGACACGAGGTGACCTGGCCTTTCGTCTTGTCGCCATGGACGGGAAGCCACCCGATTGGACGACTGGCCACCGTCCGGTCTCCCCTCTCAACAGCCGCAGGACAACGAGTCAGACCGTGTCGAACACGTTGCTCTGTGCCTTCCTGTCGCCGAGACGGAACGGCACGTCACCGGTATCCTTCGGCTGTTGCCGTCCGGCAACGAATGATGGCGGAGGGGCCCAGCCCCCTGGCGTAGCGCGGGCCGGTCGCTGACCTGTGCCCTGGGAAGGGCTGTCCATGGTGGTGGGGAGAACCGGCCGACTGGTACCTGGACCGGCCAGGGATCATGCCGACGACACCGTGGCCACGGGGATCGGAACCGCCCGGGGCATGATGGCCAAGGGCGACCCGGTGTTGGGCCGGCGCGAGCCGTCTGTGCTGCTCATCGAGGACGATGAGGCGGACGCCGTTCTGGTGGAGGAGCTCGTCGCCGATGTGACTCCGAGCATGCGGCTGACCTGGGTCAGGTCTCTGGCCGACGCGCGCCAGTGGCTGACAGCGAGGGTGCCCGATTGCGTGCTGTTGGACCTGCATCTGCCGGACGCCCAGGGCTTGGAGGCTCTGGCCCGGATACAGGAGCACGCGAGCGGGGTCGCGGTCGTCGTGCTGACCGGGCTGGCGGAGGAGGAGACCGGGTTGGCGGCCGTCGCTGCCGGAGCACAGGACTATCTCGTCAAGGGACGCATCGAGGCGGAGCTGTTCGGCCGCGCGGTGCGGTACGCGATCCAGCGCAAGCAGGCCGAACAGGCGACGGTCGCCTTGCAGGCGAGCCAGCTACGGGCCCAGGAGAACGCCCGGCTGGAGCGCGGGCTGCTGCCCACACCGCTACTGCGGGGGACGGGAGAACTCGGGGTGGTGGCCCGCTACCGTCCCGGTCGCGCGCAGGCGCTGCTGGGCGGGGACTTCTACGACGTGGTGCAGACCGAGGACGGCGTGGTGCACGCGCTGATCGGGGACGTGTCCGGGCATGGTCCCGACGAGGCGGCCCTGGGGGTAGGACTGCGCATCGCCTGGCGGACCCTCGTGGTCAGCGGTGCGACCGGACCGCGGCAACTGCGCATGCTGGAGGAGGTGCTGGTCGCGGAGCGCACCGGGGAGCAGATCTTCGCCACGCTGACCAGCCTGGCGTTGTTGCCCGACGGGCGCCGCGTGCGGGTGATGCGTGCCGGCCATCCGGGCATGCTGCTGCGGTCGGGGAAGGCCGTGGACTGGGTGGAGGTGCCTGGCGGGCCGGCGCTCGGCCTGCTGCCGGGTCAGGCTGACTGGCCGGTCGAGGAGCTGGTGCTGCCGGTCCGGGCGGGGATCGTACTGTTCACCGACGGGCTGTTCGAGGGGCATACCGGACCGGGTGAGGAGCGGCTGGGGGAAGAGGGTCTGCTGGGCCTGGCCCGAGAGGCCGCGGGCCTGGAGCCGGAGCCGTTCGTGGACGAGATCATCGGCCGGGCCGAGGCGCTGGCCGAGGAGCACGACGGCCTGGATGATGACGTGGCCGTGCTCCATCTGCGGTGGGAAAAGGAAGACAAGGCGGTTCCCGCATCATGACGGCGAATGCCATACCCGCTCCGGAACGAAGCGCCAGGATGACAGTGCAGGGCTGGTTCCACCTCGCGCTGGCCGTGATGGTGGCCTTCGTCGTGGTCGGAACGGTGGTCGGGGCCCAGATGCTGAACCGGACCGCAGTGGTCTCCGACGAACTGATCCAGGGGATACAGCCCGCTCGCGCCGAGGCGTACCGGCTCCAGGCCGCCCTGCTCAACCAGGAGTCGGGCGCTCGCGGCTACGCCATCTCCGCCGACCGCCAGTTCCTCACGCCGTACACCGAAGGCAAGCAGGCCGAGCATGACACCGCGGCCCGCCTCCTCCGGCTGATCGGCAACCGCCCGACCCTGCGCTCCGACGTGGAGTCCATCGAGCGTGTGGCGGCCGACTGGCGCCGCACCTACGCCGAACCGCTCGTCGCCAGTGTCACCCCCGGGGCTCCGCAGCCGGTCGGCAAAGCCACCGCCGAACGCGGCAAGAAGTCCTTCGACCAACTCCGAGGCCTGTTCGCCGAGCAGAACGCCCATCTGGCCCAGGCCCGCGCCCACAGCGAAGCCGAACTGGCGCACGTACGGGCCGTACGGAACTGGGTGCTCGGCGGGATGGTGGTGGTGTTCCTGCTGACCGGTACCGTCCTGGCGGTCCTGGCGCACACCCTGGTCGCCCGTCCCCTGAACGGTTTGCGCGCCAGCTCCCGGCGGATCGCCGGCGGGGACTTCGAGCACCGCATCGCCGCGGAGGGACCGGCCGACATCCAGGCCATGGCCCTTGACGTCGAAGCGATGCGCCGACGCCTGGTGGCCGAGTTGGCGGCCTCCCGCACTCAACAGGAGGACCTGACCAGTCAGGCGGCGGACCTGGACGCCCAGGCCGTGGAACTGCGCCGGTCCAACGCCGAGCTGGAGCAGTTCGCCTACGTCGCCTCCCACGACCTGCAGGAGCCGCTGCGCAAGGTGGCCTCGTTCTGCCAGCTGCTGGAGAAGCGGTACAGGGACGAACTCGACGAGCGCGGCAAGCAGTACATCGCTTTCGCCGTGGACGGCGCCAAACGCATGCAGATCCTCATCAACGACCTGCTCACCTTCTCGCGTGTGGGCCGCCTCAACGACGCCCACGTACTCGTCCCGCTCGACCAGGCGCTTGACAAGGCGCTGGCCAACCTGTCTGCGGCCACCGAGGATTCGAGCGCGCGTATCGAGCGTGCTGACGAACTGCCGGAGATCGTCGGAGATCCGACGCTGTTGGTCATGCTGTGGCAGAACCTCATCGGCAACGCCCTCAAGTTCCGCCACCCGGATCGCCATCCCACCGTCACCGTCAACTGCAAACCGGTCCCGGACGGCGTCGACGGCCCGGCGTGGTGCCTGTCGGTGACGGACAACGGCATCGGTGTCCCGGAGGAGTTCGCCGAGAAGGTGTTCGTCATCTTCCAGCGCCTGCACGGCCGCGACGCCTACTCCGGTACCGGCATCGGCCTTGCCCTCTGCAAGAAGATCGTCGAGTTCCACGGCGGCCGGATCTGGATCGACACCGCCTACGAAGGCGGCGCCCGCTTCTGCTTCACCCTGCCTGCCGCCCACGCCACGGACGGCGACGAGACGTCTGCTGGCACCGCCCTGGAAGGAAGCCCTGCATGAACGCCCCCGTCCAACCCATCGAGGTCCTGCTTGTCGAGGACGACCCCGGCGACGAACTGATGACCCGTGAGGCCTTCGCCGACAACAAGATCGGCAACACTCTGCACGTCGTCCGCGACGGCGAAGAAGCCCTCGACTTCCTCTACCGGCGCGGCACCCACGCTTCAGCACCCCGCCCCGACCTCATTCTCCTCGACCTCAACCTGCCCAAGTACGACGGACGCCAGGTTCTGGAACGCATCAAGTCGGATCCCGACCTGTCCCACATTCCTGTGGTCGTCCTGACGACCTCCTCGGCCGAGGAGGACATCCTGCGCAGCTACAAGCTGCACGCCAACGCCTACGTCACCAAGCCGGTCGACCTCGACCAGTTCATGGCCGCCGTCCGCCAGATCGACGAGTTCTTCGTGAGCGTCGTTCGTCTGCCCACCCGCTGACCGAGCACGTACGCACGGTCCGAGGCATCTGTCCGTTCACGGCTCATTCGGGTGTCGACCGGGTCTACCGTGGCGCGGCAAGTTGCCTCCGCAACCGGTTCAGGATCCGGTGCAGGATGCGGCAGACCTGCATCTGCGAGATCCCGAGTTCCTCGCCGATGGCACTCTGCGTCATCTCGGCGGCATAGCGGAGGGTGAGGATCTTGCGCTCGCGCTCCGGGAGGGCGGCGAGGAGGGGTTTGAGGGCCTGAAGATCCTCAACCTTTTCCAGGCGCGGGTCTGCGTAGCCGATGTGGTCGGCGAGGGTGTCGTCGGCGCTCTCGCCGTCGTTGGGGAAGTCGAGGGACGCGGCGGCGAAACCGTTGGCGGCGACCAGTCCTTCGATGATCTCGTCGTGGTCGCGGTCCAGCTCCTCGGCGAGGTCGGCCACGGTCGGCGGGCGGCCCTGCGTCTGCTCGAGCCGGGCGGTGGCCTTCGTCAGATCGAGGTGAAGCTCCTGCAGGCGGCGCGGGACGCGTACGGCCCAACTGGTGTCGCGGAAGTACCGCTTGATCTCGCCGACAATGGTGGGCATCGCGAAGGTGGGGAACTCCACTCCACGATGCAGGTCGAACCGGTTGATCGCCTTGATCAGCCCGATGGTGCCGACCTGTACGACGTCGTCGTAGGACTCCTCTCGCACACCCATGCGGCTGACCGCGTAGCGGACCAGGGCGAGGTTGAACTCGACCAGGGAGTTGCGCACGTAGGAGTATTCCGGCGTGCCCTCTTCCAGCGTGTCGAGCCGCGCGAACAGTTCCTTGGACAGTGCTCTGGCATCAACGGTGTCCACGCGCCTGGGATCGGGCAGCGGTGTCAGGTCCTCGAGGCCAGGCACGACCGTACCGTCCACGCCCGAGCCGGTGATATGTCGGTGGGCGTACGGGGCTGTGTGACCCGGATTGCTGCTGGTCACGCTCGTCACCGAGGTCGCGGTTGCCATCGTCGCTCCCGAAACGATAAGGGCGCCCCCATGCCGGGAGCGCGTCGTGGACTGGCTCGTACCCGCTGACCGGTGTGACATACCGGTGATTCGGTCGGCTTGAGCCATACGGGGGGCGCGGGCGTTGGTGCGCGACGCATGGGTAACAGCGATCCAACCTAGTGCAGGCAGGAGGCGTTTCTCATGACACCGCCCCAGGATGTCGTCGAGCTGATCCTCGGTGATCACCGCACGATGGAAGACCTTCTCCGTCTGATGCGCAGTGTCGAGGCCGACCGTCAGGCCGCGTTGCAGGAGTTCGCCCACCTGATGATCGCGCACGGTGAAGCGGAGGAGAGCACGGTCTATCCGTTGCTCGCGCAGTACGAGGACACCGACACCGTCGAACATATCGAGGCGGAGCACCGGGAGGCCGCCAGGGTCCTTCTCGCTCTCCTGGAGGTACCCGAAGTCGGTTCGGCCGAGTGGGACTGGAGGCTGAAGCAACTGGCCGCAGTCACCGCTCGCCACTTCGACGAGGAGGAGCGGAGCCTCCTCAACACGGCTTGCGAAACTCTCACCCATCATTGCCGGGAGGAACTCACAGCCGGCTACGTCACGGCGCGCGGCGAGCTGTTGCGGGCCGGATGCGGCGCCGTCGACAACGTGCGCCGCATGGTTCAGGCCGGCGCACCGGTGTGAGACCTCGGACCGCGTGTGAATTCCGGCGTGAGGATGAGGCCGCAGACGACAGGAGTCGCCATGGAAAGCACTTTGGAAACCCTGGACAGCTTCCTTTCCCGGGTCACCGACTGCGGGGGCTACGCCTGCGCCCAGCAGGCGGCCCGGGCTACCCAGCACGTGCTGGAGGTCCTGGGCGCCCACCTGGTGGGCGACGACCGCACTGACCTGGCCCGCCTGCTGCCTCGGCACTGCGGCCCGCTGCTGAGCGTCACCGAGCCGGCCAGTGAGCCGCTGACGCCGGAGGGTTTCATCGAAGCCGTGGCCGAGCGTGGCAACGAGGGCCTCACCGAGGCCAGACGTGCGGTCACTGCGGTGCTTCCGGTACTGGCCGAGCTGGCTGACGACGCGCTGCTGCGCCGTATCCTCACCCAGCTGCCTCCGGGACATGCGGGCCTGTTCGGACGTACCGATCCGGCCTGACCGACGTCCTGGCGCGGGCATCGCACGGTACGGGCGCCCCGAGGCTCGGCACCGTATCGGGTGTCCAAGCGTGCGCCGAGAGGCCCTGTACTGGGTGTTGGTCAGTCGGCAATCGGCCGGTACACGGTGAGAGCCTCGGGGAGCTTGTCGACGAGGAACGCGGTGGGGGCGGGAGCGATCTCACCGTCATAGGCCATCTGCGTGCCCTGGGGAAGGTCGGAGATCAGCATCCGGCGTGGCCGGGCAGCGGCGTACAGCCGGGTCCTGGCGAGTTGCCCGGCGAGGGCCGCGGCCAGCAGGCGGGTCCGCGCGAGACGGCCGGCGCGCGCGATGCGGACGTCCAGGAGGCCGTCGGCCAGGTCGTGGCGGCGGGCCGGGGCGATGCCGATGCTGCGATAGGCGCCGTTGCCCGCGAACAGCAGCCACATCGAACGGTCGTGTCCGTTCACCGTCGCCCGCAGCGGACGGCCGGTGCGCAGAATTCGCGCCACGCCGAGCAGCATGGCGGGCGGGCCGCCGATCCGTGGGGACCACTCTTCACGAATGCGGACCAGGTCGGGGTAGGCGCCGAGGCTGAAGGTGTTGAGGAAGTATGCCGGTTCGGTCCGGGTCGTACCGTCCTCGCCGATGCCGACCAGCGGCTGGATGCGGCCGACGTCCGCCCTGATCGCGCTGCCTTCCGCCACGGCGGCCACCGCGTCGGCGACCGTGTCGATGCCGAGGTCGGCCGCGAAGTGGTTGAACGTCCCGCCCGGCAGCACCATCAGGGGCACGCGGTGCAGAAGGGCGGGCTTCACGGCGGCGTTCACAGTGCCGTCGCCTCCGCACACCCCCAGGACTCCACCGCGCTGGGCGGCTTCCTGGGCCGCTTTGGCCAGGACCTTGGGAAACGGGCCGTCCTCCTCCTCGTACAACACCACCTCGGCGCGCGGCAGCGCAGTCTTCACCTGACGGACGGGATCCACCAATTGGGGCTGCGCACCCGAGGAGGGGTTGACGACCAGGATCAGACCATCGCCGTCCGGCAGTGCGGGCACCTCGGCGCAGGACCGGGTCGGCGGCGGCATCTGAGCGCGGGACGGCACCAGGCCGCGCACCGCGTAGGCCGCGCCCACGCCCAGCGCCGCACCGACCAGCACGTCGCTGGGATAGTGCACGCCGGTGTAGACACGGGAGAACACCACCGAGGCCGCGACCGGCGCCAGCAGCGCGCCCCAGCCCTGCGATTCCAGAGCGACGCCGGTGGCGAACGCCGCCGCCGAGGCGGCATGCCCCGACGGAAAGGAACTCGTGACCGGCTGGCGCGCGAGGTGCCGGACCACCGGTACCGAATCGAGCAGGGGCCGGGAACGCCGTACGGCGCCCTTGCCCAGCGTGTTGACCGTGGCAGACGCCAATGCGAGCGAAGCCATACCGCGTACCGCGGCGCGCCTGCCGCGCGCGCCGCCCAGGGCCCAGATACCGGCCGCGGCGGCGCACCACAGCAGTCCGTGGTTCGCACTGCGGCTCAACCGCGGGAGCACGGGTTCCGCAGCCGGCCAGGAGCGGGACGCCACCTGGTGGAACACGGACAGGTCGGTGGATCCGAGGAGTTGGCGGATGCGGCGCCTCGCGAAAGCGTTCATGGAGTCCGCTTACCCTGCCAGGCGCTGCTGACCGCACCGCCGTGGGGCCGTGGCAGCGGAACCTGCAACACCGTGCCGCTCGCCACAGCCGTAGGCAGGCGGTGGCTCAATCGGCCAGAGCCTGCGCGACGTCCTGCGGATCCAGGCCGGTGAGCTGCACGATGCGGGGCGCGGGAATCCCTGCGGCGAGCGCGCGCTGTACCAGGGCTTCCCAGTCCTGGGTCGTGTCCCGGAAGCCGATCAGCTCCGTCTCCATGTCCGTGACCGACCTGGGCGCACACGCCTGCTCCACCCGCACCGTCTCCTCCTCGCTCAGAGGAACCGGCAGGCGCTCCGCATCGGCGGGAACCAACACCTCAGCTCCCGCCGGGACAATCCTGACCCGCTCGGAGAAAGCGGGAGTCCCATGGGCGTGCAGCCAGCCGCGGACCGCGGGCGTCTCCACGCACTCCAGCTCACCCACCGCGGTCAAGGCGGCCCCTAGGCGTGGGTGATCGAAGGGCAGTACGAACAGCAGAGCGTCGTCGGCCATCGTGATGTGACCACTCTCTCGGTAGGCGAAGCTGGCCCGATGCTAGCGCCCTCGGGGGGTTCTCCGGCCCTGTCCGCCTTGGCAACGCGCCGCGCCATGCGGCACGTTGTCGTTCGCAGGGCGCCCGTACATGTGCGAGCGTCGCGGAGCGTGCTCACTGCCTTCCGACGCGGGCATGGCCACCCTACGGCTGCTCGGGTTCGATGTTCTGTGCATTGGGCCCGGACGATGCCGGAGGCCAGACAGGACGCTCCCGTGGAGGCAACTCGGCCAGTGCATGGCCGACCGTCTGATAGGTGGGCAGAAGACGAGTGCTGCCTGTCTGAGCCAGCAACTCCGTCAGCCGGCGACCCGCTCCTGCCAGAAGAAGCCTCCCGCTCCGCCGGCCCAGCAGCCTCTCACAGCTCTGGTCGAGTTCACCGCTGACCCGCAGTACCGCGCAGTCCTCACAGCAGGCGACCTCGGTAATGACCAGGCAGTTGGTCTGCATGGACATGGCACCTCCATCCGGCCGCCGTGCAGAGGACCGTGATGATCAACCGGCCGTCGGCGCCCACTTCCGAACCGACCGGACGCCTGCGGCGCGCCGGTGTACCGGAACCGTACTGGAACGGCACTCTTATGGGTGCGTATGCCCCGCATTACGGTGGGCAGCGGGGGAAGATGAGATCTCTTTCATCTCTGGAAGACGCCATGGAGCGGTGGATACTCCGCCAGGAGTGCGACGATCGCGCCCTGATTTTGGACTGGCACCGGACCCTGGTACCCAATGCTTTCGTCATCGAGCTGCCGCTGGCCTCTCATAACCGACTTGTGGGCAGCAAAGAACAGTTGGGAAGGCACCTGTCGAACCAGGTACGCAGGCACGCCGCAGACCAGGGCTACACGTTCGCCGGACCAGTCGCCGTCTTCCTTGCTCCGGTGGAGGGGAGCAAGATCGGCCGATTCCGTGTCCGCAGCCGCATCGTACCCGCCCAAAAACCCGAAAAAGGAGAGCCGGGTCCCCAATAGGTGTGGTACGCGGCGTCGATCGGATCCATCAACGTTCCGCGTTCTGGAGCTTCACAAGCTCGGCGTTGAACTGGGCGCCGGTGAGCAGGGCGAGGTTGGAGACCCACAGCCACACGAAGAAGACGATGATTCCGGTCAGCGAACCGTAGAGACGGTTGTAGGTGCCAACGAGTGAGGCGTAGAAGGCGAAGCCGACGGATGCGATCAGCCACAGGACGACTGCTAGGGCACCGCCGAGCGCCCTCATGGCCAGACCGCGTGCCGGTGCCGGACCCGTGTGGAACAACACCAGGACCAGGACGGCGGCCAGGAGCAAGAGCAGTGGCCATTTTACGATGGTCCAAGTGGTCTCAGCGGCATCACCCATGCCCATGAGCCGACCGGCGGTGCGCGCCAGTTCCCCGGTGAGCATCAGGGCCCCGGCGCTGGAGACGAACAGACCCAGCAGCACAAGAGCGGTGATTACGTTGCGGGGAACCGTCCTCCAAACCGGCCGATGGTCCTCGACGTCATACATGGCATGCAGCGCGCGTCGGAACACCGCGAGGTAGCTCGATGCGGACCACAGGGCTCCCATGGTCCCGAGGACGACCACCAGCCATGTTGCGGCGTGCCGGTGGGCCATATCCTTCAGGGTACCTTCAATGACGGCGCGCGACTCGGCCGGTACGACGGCGTTCACGTTACCGATGAGGTCCCGCACCGTCCCGGGGCCGGCGAGGCCCACGAGGGAGACGGTGACCAGAAGCGTCGGGAAGATCGAGAGGACCGAGTAGTACGTGAGCGAGGCGGCCCAGTCGGCCACATCGTCGTTCCAGATGGACACAGGAGTCCGCCGCAGGGCGGTCAGGTAGCGCCGGTATCGGGCGCAGGCGGTCATCCGTCGCCGCGCTGGCCGTGCTGCCGCCTGTGGTCGGGTCCGCCGCACACGGCCAAATGCTGGGGCGTCCTGCCCAGCACCAGGCGCCTGTCGGCGGCGTGGACGACCCCGTCGCCATAGTCGAGGGGCCGCTCGCCCCTCACCACGCGAGTCAGCTTGGCCGGCAGCGCGATGGCACCGTGTGGCACAGGAACCGGGAACCCCTCACAGAGCGACGCGTTGAGGGTGATCGATCTCAGGTGGCGGAGCCTACTCATCATGCAGGTTCGGATACCCGCCACCGCTGCTCTCACCCAGACCGGCCCGCGGCCGAGGGTCCACCCACCGGAGTCCGCCCGGACATGCCGTCGCATACTCGGGGCATACGCCCTCGAAAGCGATCGGCAGGCGATCGCCCAACATTTTGAGGTGTCCTCATGCCGCCAACAGGCGTGCCGAGAAGGGGCGTTGCACCGTCCAACAAGGCCGGAAGAGAACCTCCGTCCTCGTCGCGGACTCCATCGGCCATTCTGCTGAGAGCAGCCATCATGCTGCTGGCCTTCGTCGGCATGGTCGCCTTCGCGGTCGTACTCGCGCGGTTGACACTCACGCCGTCCCCAGCCTCGAAGTCACTGGTGCACAGCAACCTGCACCCCGGGGACTCAATCCGCAATTACCTGGCCCAACCCGCCCTGCGTGACGCCGTAAAGCAGATCGGCGGCAACATCGCGCTCGGGATCCCGTTCGGCGTGCTCCTGCCCGTACTGGTTCCCCGGGCCAGGGGGCTGATCCGCATGGCGCTCCTCACGGCCGTGGTGATGACGATGGTGGAGCTCGTGCAGGGCGCCATCGTGGAAGGGCGCGCGTTCGACGTGGATGACGTCATTCTCAACACCTCCGGCGCCCTCATCGGTTATCTACTGGCCGGCCGTCGCTTCGGCCGCGCCGTACATCCACGCAGACACCACTGGTGGCACCGCCTGAGCCGTAGCTCGGACAGAGCCAGGTCGCGGCGATCAGCCAACTCGCGGCTCTCATCACGTACTCGGTGACGGGAGCGTTCAGCCGCGCCGCACTTGGCGCGCCACGGCCGCACTACTGCTCCATTGTGAGCTGCACGCTGCAACGGGGCTCAGATCAGCCACCGGCGTTGAGGGCGAATGCGCGTAATTGTCGAGAGGCCACGGTAGGTGCGTAGCGAGCTTCTTTCTCTCCCTAACGGCAAGGCGTTGTACATGTCCAATCACAGAGCGAGAACCAACACCGCAGCTACTGTCGTCGCCGTCGTCGCGGACATCACCGCCGCGATCCTCGGCCTGTGGATCGTGATGTTTCTCCTCCATGCGAATCGGTCGAACGACTTGGTGAGCTTCGTGGAGGACGCGGCCCGCTGGCTGGCCGGCTGGCCTCACGACCTCTTCACCATGGACACCGAGTGGCTCCGGGTGGTGCTCAACTACGGCCTGCCCGTCCTCGTGTACCTCGCCGTCGGCCACGCCGTCGCCAATCGTCTCCGCCGAGCCCACTACTGAGTTGTCCTGGATGTGGGCGCGGACGACCAGGACTCGGTAGTCGTCAACGCGAAGGTGTCGCGTCCCTTGCCCTGGTGCTCGCGGTGGCGGCGCGGCCGGTAGATCAGCCGCGAGGTCTCGCCCGGCATGTAACAGCACATGGCGGGAATCGACCAGCGGCGCCAGGAACGGCCCCGCACCCGCACCACGGGTGTGTGTCCACGCCGGCCCCAAGTGCGGGCGTGGCGGCGTCATGGAGGACCCGACCTCATCCTCGAAGAGAATGAACGCCCCCAGCGCCGCCGCAGTCATATCGCCGGCGGCCGCACATCCCTCTTCCACAAGCCCACACACCCTCGTCGCGCTCCGGGGCCCGCGGGCAGGAGACTGCCAGGACCGTCCGTTCCGATGCATCAGCCGCCACCGCCGCCGACGAGCAGTCCAGCCGGAACTTCCGGTTGATCAACTCCCTGATACGGGCCAGGGTCCAGCGCTGCTCCTCCGAGCCATGCACGGCCGCCCCCAGCGCCGGCACTCCGCCGACCGTTCACTCACCCGCAGATCCCACGCGATCACCGCGGTTCCCTCGGCGCGAGCAAACCGCTCGCCCGCCTCGTACCGGATCCCGCTCGCGAAACCGGTTTGGCGTCCAGGACACGCGCCTGTGCCGTCGGGCGCCGCACGACGGGGGCGGGTGTCCGGCGGCTGCCCAGGTGACCGCGGGCTCGCCCGCCCGGCAACGGGCGATGACGGCGGTCGAGTACAGCTCGGGTTGCTGTGGCGGACCACCCGTGCAGTCGGGTGGGGATTTGGCCCGGCCGGTCGCCTTGGACGGCGTAGCCCAGGCGCAAACAACAAGTGATCGCCAGGACCTGCAGGAGCCCGTGAGTCGGGCCTCACAGTCCCCGTCCGCGCCAGTCCAGGCACACCACCAGGGCGTCGTCGTCCGGAACGGGCTGGCCGCGGTGGCCGGTCAGCTCGCGGAGGATGGCCCGGGGGACATCGGCGGCGGGAAGCAGCTGGGTGGACATGATCGCCCGGGCCAGGGCGGCATCCCCGTAGGCTTCTCCCCCTGGCGAGGCGACCGCATAGACCCCGTCGCTGACGAAGACGAGCCGATCTCCGGGCTCTACGTGGAACTCCTGCGCCACGTAGTCGGTCTCCTCGAACATGCCAAGCGGTAGCTGTGCCTCGAAGGTGACCCGCTCGACCGCGCCGTTGCGCAGTCGCAGTATCTGAGGGGAACCGGCATCCACCACCCGGACCCGCCCGGTGGCCAGTTGGAAGTCGAACATGAGTACCGACAGGTAGCAGCGGCCCTGGTAGTGGGCGTAGACCGCCTGGTCCGCCAGGGCTGCTTGGTCGGCGATGGAAATGCCGGCCCGCCGTGCGTTGCGCAGGGCGTTGATGGCCAGGTTGGTCAGCAGGGAGGCCTCTATTCCCTCTCCCATGCCGTTGGAGACATACAGCATCAGCCGCTCGGCGGTCGCCGACCAGTCGAAGTTGTCGCCGTGGATCGCGTACGCGGGCTCCAGCTGTGCTCCCAGCTCGTACTCCGGGCGCGCGCAGGAGCGGCCCGGAAGGAGCTGCCACTGCATCTCGGCGGCCAGGGTGAGCCGGTCCTTGCGCCGGGCTTGCATATACAGGTCCGTGTCCCGCTCGGCCACCACGATCTCGTGCCCCAGAACCTCGGCGATCTCCGCCAGCTCCTTCAGGTACCCGCGCGCGTGCTCCCCGCCCGGCAGGGTCACGGACAGAACGCCGAGCCGGTCTCCCCGCACGGTGACCGGCAGGTGCACGCGCGCCAGGCCACCCGAGAGGCCTTCGATGAACGGCTCCTGGGCACCGAAGGCGCGGCCGGACGGGCCGTTGTTCACCGAGACCGGTTCCATGGTGTGCGGCAGCACGGACACCGGTTTGCAGTACCGTCAGGCCGTAGTCGGCCATGAACAGCTCGACGGAGTCCGCCGCGTACTGTTCCTTGAGCACGCGACGGACAGCGTCGAGCAGCTGGTGGGGTGCCGCCGTACGCAGAGCGCGCTCGGCGGCCACAAATCTGTTCATGATGTAAATTCGCCAATCTTTCGTCGGACATTCGCAGACCTGTGCCAGTACGACTGAGCCGTTGAGTCCGGTCGCGCCGGTTGTCCCGTCCATCTCTGGCCAGGCCGCGCGCCTAGTACGCTGGCGACCATCCCGGTGCCTGCGAGAGTGTGACTGTGACTTCCTTCCGTCCCCGCCCTGAGCCAGCCGAGGTCGCCCGCGTGACCTCCACGGCCGCGGAGTTGCTGGAAGTCCTGTGGGGCCAGGCGTCGACCGCTCCCGTTTCGGCGTCACAGCTGCGCGTGTTGTTCATCCTCGAACACCAGGCGGGCATCAACCTTCGGACCCTCGCCGACTGCCTCGCTTCCACACCACCGTCGACCAGCCGACTGTGCGACCGTTTGCAGGCCGTCGGCTTCGTCGAGCGTGAGGTGAGCCGGACGGACCGACGCGAAGTGCGCCTGCGACTCAGCAGGCGGGGCCATGCCTTCCTCGCCGACCTGCGCGTGCGCAGGGAACAGGCGTTGAGTGCAGTCCTCGACCAGATGCCCGCCGCCGAAAGGGCGGCGCTGCTGCGCGGGCTGGAGGCTTTCTGCGGCGCAGCGGCGGCACAGATACACGAGGACAGCCAAGATCCCGGCAGCCAGACCGCCTGAGCGGCCCGCCGCGGCACCGGGCACACCGCCGCCATGCAGTACCAGTGATCAGCAAACGGAGCAGTCTCCGCCCACGGAGTATTCCCAGTCCTTCCGGCGCGCATGCGACAGGGCCACTTTGTTACCTCTCGGCTATAGTTGTCAAACGGCAATAGTCTGCATGGATTCCTTCTTCGAGTCCGGATACCCCACCGCTGCCGGCCTGTGCGTCGGCTGTGGGCAATGTCTCGGAGGGGTTGCCTTCGGTACGCGCTCACTGCGGGGTGAGGGTGCCAAGCGACGGCCCCGGAGCCGGCGCGGGGAATGCGGCTGGCGTCGAGACGAGGGCGTGTAAGCCCTGCACGTCAGCGTCACCGGAGTACCGGCCCGGGGATGAATACTTCCGACCCAGCCCGTAGCCGTTTGCGTCATTGACGGGTCCGCTCAATCGGCCAGCCGCCCTTCTGTCCGCTGCGCGCGGTGACGGCTGATTCAGAAGAAGTGGGGCAAGCGGAGAAAATAGGAGTTGTCGATCAGTGCGGGAGGTGACAACTGTGTGCCCCTTCGAGGTAGAACACACCCTGCTCGGGGACTGTCCGACGACAGCAGACCATGCTCGACGGGTGACACGAGACTTCCTCTCCACCTTCGCCCCTCAGGATTCCGCCGAGGTGGACGCCGCATTGATCGTGGTGTCGGAACTGGTGACCAACGCCATTCAGCATGCGGGTGGCGTCACGGGTTTTCACTTGCGAGCGGACGCGGAGACGGTGACGATTTGTGTGGACGATGCGAGTCGCACACCACCCCGCAGGCGCCAGTCACTGCCATCGGAGCCCGGAGGGTTCGGGTGGCCGATGGTGCTGAATCTGTCGAAGGCCGTACAGGTGGACACACGGTCTGACGGGAAGACGGTGCGAGCGGACCTTCCCATGGTGCACTGATGACCCGGACTCGGCCCTCCTCCCGTTGACTTGCGCGCCCAGCGGCCAACTCGTACTCACTTCTCGTTCCGATGCCTGGCCAGCTCGGTAAAATCGACGTCGACTTCGGTCTCGGCCCCCCACCCCGGGGTGGGGTGTCGGCGTGGTGGCAAGAGCGACACATCCGTTGTTCGCCCCTTTCCCTCGCCCAGTGCGCCGCAACCTGATCACCGAACGTTGTCCACTCGCGACGTACCGCACTTGACGTACCTCTACGACAACCTCAACGACCCGCTGCCAGGCCGCCGGGTGAACGGGTCGCGGAGTGCGGGGTGACCCACTGCATGCCCGCCCGCCTGTTGGGGTCGGGGACGTAGCCGGTACGGAGCCGAAGGTGCGGGCTACTCGCTACCGCCCCTTCCGCGGTTGCCCAGGCGGGACAGCCGTTCCCGCAGGGGGTCGGCGATGACCAAGACGACCTTGAGCTGGTTGATCGCCTGAGTGCGGGCCTTGACCGCGGAGTCCTTGGCGAGCTTGAACATCCGGGCGCTGTGAACCGGACCGTCGCCGGTTTTGGCCCGGGCCCGGGCGAGGCCGCTGAGCACGGCCCGCGCGGCGGCCTGTGCGTCGATCGGGTCCGACTTACCGAGCAGTCGGCGGGCCGAGCGATCGGGCCGATTCACCTCGTACACCTGAACCTGCTGCGCCAGCAGGTAGCGCGACAGACCCGCACCGAAGGTGCCCGTGCCCTCCACACCGGCCCGGCGCACCGTCCCCCGCTTGCGGGCCCAGACGAGCAGCCGGCGGTAGCCGGCCGCCGTCGCCGGAAAGGACTCGGTGCCCAGGACCTTTCCCAGCGGGGAGATCACGGCGGCGACGTGATCCTCGCCGTGCGTGTCCACGCGCCAGGACGACTTCGCCGGGAACAGGTGGATCCGTGCTGGTGCAGGAGGTGCTGCGCCGTCTGGTCGTCATGGTGGTTCGCCTTTCCCGCGCGTGACGTGCTGGGTGCCATGGCACCGGCCCGCTTGGGCGGTCTGAACCGTGATGGCGCCCGAAACTCGGCAAGGCCCCTATGGGGACACGCCCTGTGGCTCGGTGACAGCGGGCACCATCACGCAACGACAGTCGACAAGCTCGTGACTGGACACTTCGGTCATAGATCTCATGAGTCAGACCCCCGTCCGGGACGGCATTGCTCGACCGTCCCACTGATCTCGGCACACCGGCATGGCCGGACCACAGCTGGGTGATTTCGTCCGAACCGGCGCTCAACCTGGACTGGACGGGGCTGACGCGGAGTCGGCTTCTCGCCCACTCGTGACCGGCATCCGTCGACGCGGCCGGCGCCGCACCGGGCAGGAAGCCCGCCGACGGCCCCGCCCTTGGAGCACTCAACAGGCTCGCATGCTGCTCGCCGGCCACCCGGAGAACGTCCGTGGCACCCGCTGCCGGCTGCGGGCCGTCTTGTGGGCGTCGGCGGTGTCCGGGGACAGTGCGGAGTCGGCGGTTCTGCTGCTGAGCGAACTGGTCAGCAATGCCGTTCTGCACCTCGGTTCAGAAGACGGCTCATCCTGCGCTCGGTACACGGTCGTACTCGCGTGCGGAGGGGCGAACGGCCGGTTCAGAAGCCTGTGTTCCAGGCGCAGGGTCGGCTGTTCCAGGGGCGGGTCGGCTGGTCACCTCAGGGGATGCGCCGGCAATCGGACGGAGTCCACTAGGGCGGATGTCTGTGCGTGGTGAGCAGCCGCATCCGGAGCACGCCCACCGTGGTGACGTTCTCCCTGCCTGTCACATTCCTGCTGCCGGGGTGGGCACGTGCTCGATGACCTCTGCGGCAGGGGTACGTGCGGCATGTCCGCCTTCGGAGTCCCAGACCGCCTCCCGGAGCGAGTCCCGGTCCGCCGCTTCCTCTGCCACGGTCCGGAAGCGCTCGCCCTCATGGATCAGGCCGGTCGCCGAGAGGGTCCGCGACGGGTCGGTGGCCGTGGCCATGAGCCGAGCCGCGGTGTCCGGTTCTGTGTCCGGCGGGATGACCAGCAGGTCCCAGCGGCCGACGGTGTAGGAGAGCAGCAGCAGCTTGTGCGGGTCTTGCTCGGCCCCGAACCAGCCGACGTGCACCACGTGCCCGTGAACGGGCACCTTTCGCGGGATGACGGGCCAGAACGTGGGATTCACCGTCACAGTGCCGGAGCGGTTCCGAGGGGTGCCAGGACGAGCCGGAGGGACGACGAAGAAGGAGTCCGGTCCTCGTCCGCGGGCGTCGACGGAATGGTCGCGGTCATGACACAGACCCAACCCCGCTCCCGTCGTGGCCAACCCGGTTGTCGTGGATCGCCGAGAACGACGTCGTCGTGGAAGCCGGTGGAATGCTCTCGGTAATCACCAGGCTACTCATCGCTGGGGGCGGTCGGACCGTTGCGGCTACGGGTTGAACGGAGCACCAGGCGCCGGCCGCCCGCCGCCGCAGTCAGCGCGGGAGGCGACGGAGCGACGGTTCGCGGGGCCCGTGCCCGTTGTGCTCATGCCGCGTCGCGCCAAGCGGCGATACCGGTCACCGTGACCGCGACGGTGACCGGCTCCGCGACATCGTGGGTGGCGAGGTGGGCGATGACGGCGGCAGCCACCCGGGCATGGACGTTCCGAGCGATGTCCAGCGCCCGCCGTCCCTCGGTCAACACGCAGCGCACCTCGATGTGCCATCCCGAACCGCCCGGCGCCCGGTCGGCGCGAACGCCGGCCTCGGGCGGCGTGCGGTGGGGCGCAGTGTTCGCCCGAGCAGGCGCGGCGGCTGCCGCGAGGCGGTGGGCGAGACGGGGTTGCAGGCCGGCCACGCCAGGGACCGCGAGGGCCGCCTCGGCCGCGACGCCGAGGAGCGCGGTGGTGCCGGTGGCGGTCATCACGTGCCCCCGCCGGTCGCGAGACCGGGGCCGAGGGGCGGCCACGGCTCCAGTACGTCGACCACGGTGATGTCGACAGCCGACACGGCGAGACCCAGGTCCTGTCCGGCCGAGTGGAGGACTGCCCGGCGTACCTGGTGGACCCGGTCGGGCAGCGGACGGTCGAGAGCGGCGGCCAGGGTCATGGTCACCCGTACGTCGGTGCCCTCCCCCTCGGGTGCGAGACGGCAGCCCGCCGCCCTGGCACCGGGGACCGTGTCCGTGGCCCGCCGCAGGACCTTCGCCGCGGTGCTCTCGGCGATCCGCAGGTCCCGGTCCGGGTCTGCCAGAGGCAGTAGCCGCCCGAGCCGTACCTCTGCGCGGACGATGTTCATGACGCGGTCGGTGAGGGCGTGCAGGCGGGGTGCGTGCTCGGCGCGCAGCGCGCGGGTGGCCGCGTTCACCGTGGCCAGTGCCTCGACTGCCTCGCGGCAGTAAGGACAGGAGACGGTGTGCGGGTCCGTGGCCGACAGCGCGTCATACTCCTGTTCCCAGACCCGGCTGAGCAGGCGGCCGCAAGGGAGTACCTCATCGCCCTCGAACGGGGGCCCGTCGGCTTCGGGCGGGTCTGAGGGCCGCGGGTGCGGGTCGTCTAGCGCCATGGGCCCATCGCCTCCTGCAGGGATCGGCGTGCCCTGAACAGCCTGCCGCGCACGGTCGGCTCAGTGGCCCGCGTCACGTGGGCGATCTCCTTGTACGACAGGCCCTGCACCTCCCGCAGGACCCAGCAGAGCCGCTGCCCGGCGTCCAGATCGCGGAGCGCACGGGACAGGGCGTCGGTGGCCGCGTCCTGTTCGGCGCACCGGGCGGGCTGGCTCCAGGCGTCTCCCGCCGCGGGCTCGGCGACGGCGTCCAGCGAGAGGGGCGGCGGTCGGCGTCGGCGCAGGGTCAGGCAGCGGTTGACGGTGATCCGGTACATCCAGGTGCCGAACTCCGCGCTGTGGCGGTATTCCGGCAGTCGCCGCCAGGCGCTGACGAAGGCGTCCTGAACGGCCTCCTCGGCATCCTGCGGATTGACGAGCATGCAGCGGGCCAGGGTGAGGAGGGACGAGCCGTGCCGCCGGACGAGGACGGCGAAAGAGTCCTCGTCCCCCTCGGCAGCCTGTACGGCCAGCAGCGCGTCCGGCAGGTCGCGCCCCAGCAGGTCGCTTTCCGGCGATGATGGGACAGCGTGTTCGATCATGACGCCCCCGCACAAGGCTTCGGACCACCCATGTACCCCCCCGGCTTCTGTGACTCACATCACATGCCGCACGCGTGAGGAATGTGGCGTCCGACATGTCCAAACTTTCGACGGGCGCCACACCGGTGTCCGACCGACCGATCGAGGCGACCGCCATGACGGAGAACATCACCAGCGTCGGCGGGGGCGGCAGGCCCGATGCGGGCGTGAGCGCACTGAAGGGCCGTACCGGAGCCGGAGCTCCGGCCGAGACACGGGGCAAGACCACCATCGCCGACGGCGTCGTAGCCAAGATCGCGGGCATGGCCGCCCGCGAGGTACCGGGCATCTACAGCCTGGGCGGGGGGATGGCCCGAGCCTTCGGTGCCATGCGGGAACGCGTTCCCGGTGGAGGGGGCGGAGGCGTCACGCGAGGAGTGAAGGTCGAGGTCGGCGAGCGCCAGGCCGCTGTCGACCTGGACGTCGTCGTCGAGTACGGCGTCCCCATCGTCGACGTCGCCGGCGCTGTGCGCACCAATGTCATCAGTGCCGTGGAGCGGATGACGGGCCTGGAGGTCGTCGAGGTGAACATCGCCGTCGACGACGTCCACCTGCCCGACGAGGAGGAAGAGGCCGCGCCGGACGAAGGCCGCGTGAGGTGATCCACCGCCGGGCCCCCAGGGCTCGGTGGATCGCGCGCACGATGACGTACGTGCGCGAGACGGGTGAGTGCATGATGAACGCAGCAACGACGGGCATCGCGGCGGGCATGGCCCTGGGCTTCGCCGGTTATTTCGGCGGCTTCTGGGCCTTTCTGCTGGTGCTGGTCCTGGGTACGGCGGGGCTGATCGTCGGCCTCGTCGTGCAGGGCGACCTCGACGTCCGGGCGCGGAGGCGGCGGTGAAGACCCGGCCCGGTTCCCCCGGTGAGGCGTCGGGCCCACCGGCGCCGGCCGCCGGGCTGCCGCCCCCGGCCGAGCGGGGTGCCACCATCATCCCGGACAGGGTGGTCGCCCGTATCGCCACGCAGGCGGCCCGCGCGGCCCAGTCACGGCGCGCCGCCGTACCGCCGGACCGGGGCGGGCCGGCGGCGCCGAGCGCGTCCGCCGCCGTCCGTATCGGATCGGTGCGCCTGCATCTGGCCATGGATCTGCCCTATCCCACCGACATTCCCCGGGTCTGTGAGCGGATCCAGCGGGATGTCGCCGAACGGGTGGCCCAGCTGACCGGCTTGCGGGTGGGGGAGGTCACCCTCACCGTCCGGCGGCTGGTGACCGCCGCCGAAGCGAGCCGGGGGCGGGTCCGGTGAGGGGGCCACGCGGCACGGGGCGCCGGGTGCGCCGCGCGGGAAGGGGGATCGCCATGACACCCGATCCCGGTCCTCCCGGGCGCGGCTCCGCGCCGTCCGCGCACCGTGCCGCGGTGCCGCTGACGAAGGAGCCCGATCCACCCGGTCGCGACGTGTCAGGACGTGACCTCGCGGCCGGTGAGCGCGACGGGCACCGGACCCACCGGCCGTGGTCCGCGCGCCGCATCCCGGCCGCGCTGGTCGCCTCGGTGATCCTCGTAGCGGCGGTCGCGGCACTGGCCGACGTGATCGCCGTACGAGCGGGACGTCCGGCGGCGGCCTGGCGACGGCATCTGGCCGGCGAACTGGCCACCCGCCCCGTGGACGACGTGTGGATGCTCACGGGAGCCGCCGTGGCCGCCGCCGTCGGCGTCTGGCTGATCGTCCTGGCCCTCACCCCCGGTCAGCGCCGCTGGCTGCCCCTGCGCTCCCCCGCCGACTGCCCCAGAGTGCGGGCCTCCCTGGACCGCGACGGCGCCGCCGACCTGCTGCGTGACGCCGCCATGCGAGTCCCCGGAGTCGGCTCGGCGCACATCCGGGTGCGCCGCCACCGCATCAAGGCGCGCGCGCACGTCCGCTTCCGTGACCCCCGACAGGTGAAGGACGACCTCACCGCCGTCCTCGACGAGGAACGCGACCGGCTGGCCCTCGCCCGTCCTCCCCGCATCGTCGTACGCGTGCGGCGACGCACCGGCTGACCGAAAACCCGCAGCACCGGAGCCCGCACCATGACACCGCGATCCGCACTCAACCGCAGTCTGCTGGCCCTCGCCGGACTGGTTCTGCTCGGCGGCGGGCTGCTGATCCTCTTCGCCGGGCTCGACCTCTACCGGCGACACGATCTGGTCCCGCCCGCGGGCTGGCCCCTGATCACCCCGGCCGACGTCCTGCTCGGTTCCGCCGACCGGGCCCGCTGGAGCAGTCAGGGCTGGTGGTGGTGGCCCGCGGTCATCGCCGCCCTCGTCCTCGCCGCCCTGCTCGCCCTGTGGTGGCTGCTCGTCCAGCTGAGCCGACGCCGCCCCGGCTCACTGCCCGTTGGCGGCACATCCCCGCAGGGGGGCGTCGAACTTCGCGACCGCGCTCTCGCCGACGCGATCGCGACCGAAGCCGGTGCCCTGCCGGGGGTCGACGACGCCACCGTACGCATCACCGGCCGACCTGCCCACCACCACACCCGCGTCGGACTCACCCTCACCCCCGAGGGCGCGCCCGGCGCCACTCTCGGTGCCCTCTGCGAAGGTCCGCTCCGCACCGCACGCCGGTCCACCGGCCTGCCTGACATGCCCACCGAGGTCCGCCTGCACGTCGCCCGCCACAAGCCCCACCGTGCGGAGTAAAGGAAGAGACCGACCGTTCCCATGCTCAACGCCCCTGCGGTCTTTCGCAGTCCGCAGGTGACCGGCCCTACTCCCCAAGGGAGATACCATGATCGTCTTGGGCATCATCCTGCTCGTCATCGGCTTCCTCACCGGGATATCCATCCTGTGGACCATCGGAATCATCCTGGCGGTCGTCGGAGCCATCCTGTGGATCCTCGGCGCGATGGGACATGCCGTCGCGGGTCGACGCCATTACTGGTGACCGGGGTCAGTCTGACAGGCGACGGGTCAGGCCGCAGGCGGCACCCCTCGAGTGCCGGAAGCTTCGCCTTCAGGTCCGGGAGCCGGGCCACCAGGCATCGGCGATCAGAGCCGGAGCGGTGTCGGCGGGTGCCGACACGAGTCACAGATCGCCCAGACCACCCTGCGGAAGGTCGTCGGCCGACACACGCTCGACGAGACGCTGTCGGAGACGGACCGTATCAACCTGGACATCCGCCAGATCCTCGACGTCACCACCGTCGAGTGGGGTGTGCAGGTCACGCTGGTCGAGCTCAAGGACATCCAGCTGCCCGACACCATGAAGCGCGCCATGGCCCGCCAGGCCGAGGCCGAGCGGGAGAAGTGAGCGAAGATCGTCAACGCGGAGGGCGAATCGCCGGCCGCAGCCGCGCTCGGCGACGCCTCGGACACGATGACGGCCCACCCGCTGGCCCTTCAACTGCGCAATCTGCAGAGCCTGGTGGAGATCGGTGTCGACCAGAACACCACCGTCGTCTTCCCCGCCCCCCTCATGAGCACCATCGGCGAGCTCGGCTCCTTCCTCGCCCGGGAAGCTGCGGCCGCTGCACCCGCCGCGGCAGCGCCACCGGCCGGCAACGCGCCCGGCACCACGGCGTGACCGACAACGGCCCGCACCAGGGCGGACTCATGGACGACGCCTGTCGTGCGCGTCCTGCGTGCAACGGCTCATGATGGGAGTACGGCCGAGCACGCGGAGCTGATCATGACGGGTTGGCGTGTCAGGGACTACACCCCGGACGATCTCGAAGCGGTGATCCGCGTCGACGCGGAGAGCGGCACGACCGAGGAGCCGCCGCTCTTCCCGCTCTCGGACGCCGTGACGGCCCTGCAGGCCCGCCACCCGGCCGTGGTGGTCACGGCCGACGACATATTGATCGGCGCCGCGGTGAGCAGGGTGGAGGGTGACCGGGCATGGATTCTGCGCATCTGCATGGCGTCCGGCTGGCGGCAGCGAGGGCTGGGCAGTGCCCTGATCACCGCCCTTGAGCAACGGCTCTTCGCCGACGGCGTCCGGGCGGTGCACGCGGTACTGCCCGAGGGCGAGACCGGTGCCACCGCTCTGCGCAACTGCGACTTCGGCGCCCGCTCCGGACTGGTGTTCTTCGAGAAACGGGGGCCGGTGACCCCGCAGTCCGTCGGCATGCTGTCCTCGCTCGGGGCCGAGCTGCCACCCAGGGGCTTGTGGCAGAAGGTCGCCGGCATGCAGAACGAGAAGCGGCTCATCGAGCGGCGCCTGGTCCTGCCGCTGGCCCATCCCGAACTGGCCGCCCAGCACGGAGTGGAACTGCCACGGGCGGTGATGCTGTTCGGCCCGCCCGGGACCGGCAAGAGCACGTTCGCGCACGCGGTCGCCAGCCGCCTCGGATGGCCCTTCCTCGAACTGTTCCCCGCCCGTCTGGCCGCCGAGTACGGCCTGGCGACCGGGCTGAACCGGCGCTTCGACGAGATCGCCCGGCTCGACCACGTCCTCGTCTTCATCGACGAGGTCGAGGAGGTCGCCGGCGAACGTGGCGGCGCGGACGCGACCGCGGTCGGCGTCGTCAACGAGCTGCTCAAGGCGATCGTCCGGTTCCGTAGGCAGGACGGGCGGGTCCTCGTCTGTGCCACGAACAACGTGACCACGCTCGACTCCGCGTTCCTGCGGCACGGCCGCTTCGACTACGTGCTGCCGATCGGCCCTCCAGACCACACCGCCAGGACCGCGCTGTGGGAGAGCTACCTGGCCCGAGCGGGCGCGCGGGCGGACAGCGCGGTACTCGCGTCCGCCAGCGAGGGCTTCACCCCCGCCGACATCGCCCATGCGGCGCGCACCGTCTCCCAGGCCCAGTTCGAGCGCACCGTCGACACCGGAACCCGGACCGCCCCCACCACTGACGACTACCTGGACACGATCCGCAACACCAGGCCCACGGTCAGCGCCGCCATGGCCCAGGAATTCGCCCAGCATACGCAGAAGTTCGCCCGGATCTAGCGTTCTGGCCGACGGGGAGCCGATCTGCGACGGAGGTGTCAGGACGGCGTAGGTGGCGTGTCGCTGCCCGTATCGATGAGGATTTGATGGGCCTCGGTGACGTTGTCGGCCCGCACGGCCCTGGCCATCGCGGCGCGTGCCGCGTCGGGCGACGTGTCCGGAGGGACCAGCAACAGGGAGAAATGGTCCCGGTCGCCTCGGGTGATGAGGACGGTGTCGTCACCGACCGGGAAGGAGTCGATGTGCACGACTCGGCCGTCGACCATCACCCGGGTCGGCAGTTCGTCCCAGGCGCTGCTGTCCAGACCGACTCGGGTGACCGGCCCGAGATACTCGGTCAACGCGATGATCAGCGAAGGGAGCTCGGCACCGATGTCCCGGGTCCGCGGCCACCATGCGCCGTCCAGGATTCCCTCGCGGGCATGTGTCGTCTCCAGCCTCAGCAGGGCCGTCCCCGGTTTCACCGACCGGTGGACGGCGTCCGGCAGGAGCCTGGGGAGGTCGGGGGTGCTGGAGTCGGTCATGGTGTCCGCCCCTCCGTAGAGAGCAGTGCGACCACAGCGCGTGCGTCCGCGATAAGGCCCTGCTACATCACGCTACTCCGCCACGACGTTCGCGCGAGCGCGTCGCCGGACGGTTGCGGAAACAGGCAACGGCTCCGGCGTAGACCCGCCGGAGCCGCCCTTCCGGGTCATTGCACGTGAGCGTGCGCCGACCCGTCTCCCAGACTACGCGAAAGGGGTCACCCCAACATAAGCAATCATTGCGAAGGTTCACTTCGCCGAGAAGCCGACGTCGGCGGCTCCGCCGCGCCCTTCCTCATCTGCCTCCATCCGCCGAATCCCCTGGTGCGTCAGCGTGACCATCGCGGGCGTGTTGCCCCTCGCCCAGTCCACGACGACCCAGCCTTCGCCCGCCAGATACATACAGGCAGCGGCCATGTCCTGCTCAGGGATACCGAGGTCGTTGCAGAGCTTCGCCCCCTCGACGCCCAGGAGGCGATTGCCTTCGGCGGCCTGGTACAGCGCCCGCATGATCCTCTCGCGGTACGTCTTCCGGTCGAGCAGTATCGCCATGACGCGCCTTCCCCTACCGCCCACGGGCGGGCCGAAGTCGATGTCATCCGCGGCCGCTGTCGTGGTGGAGCCCGTCGGAACGGTCGCGTGCACCGCCGGCCGACGGTGCCTACGGGTCCGACGACCGATCCCCGGCAGAACGTCGCTGTAGTGGAAGGCAGCGATCCGTTCGTCGTGCTGATCGTTGAGCCGGTGTATCAGAACGACTCCGACGGCGATCAGAAGGAGCAGCACGGCCACGGCAATGACAGTCATGGTCCTCTCACCTCCGTCGACCGGCGGGCGAAGACCCAGTCGAGCCGATGGGCCGGGGCAGGCGCGACGGCTGGCCTGCTCCGCCGTCGGTCTCCCACGCTTCTTCACTGCTCCGGGCATCGATCCCTTCTGCTGCTTCCTCCCGGGCCGGGGGCATCGATGCCGTCGCCGGCCATCAGTTGTGCGGCGGCATCCGCACCGGTTTCCGGCGGAATCACCAGCACGTCCCAACGACCATCGGCGGAGAAGGGGGTGAGTCTGTGCGGATCCTGCTCCTCGGTGGACCAGCCCACCTGCCCGGTGCGCCCGGCGTCGGATACCCAATGCGGGAGGACGGGCCAGTAGGCCGGGTTCACGGTGACACCCGTGATACGACCGCAGAGACCGCCCAATGCGGCCGTCAAGGACGGCAGCTCACGGGTGAGGGCACGGGAGCGAGGCCACCACATGCCGTCCAGCCCGCCAGGCGCGGGCGTCAGGGACAGCCGGGCCGGCGGCGACGGCGCGCGCCTGCTCGATGTCGTACGGTCGATGGTCACGGGCCTGGCGCGGACCTGTCCCCGGGCTCGTGGGTGCGGCCCGGCGCTGCCGATCACCGGAAACGACACCCGCGGCGGAGCAGGTGCGCGAAGAACTCCCGGTGTCTTCACGCTACTCCGCTCACCGGCCCGAAAGTCGGGGATGACCAGGTATTTTCCTACCTTCGAGACCTGGTCGCCGGTGCCCGATGCCGGTCAGAGCCAGTCCTTGCGCTTGAACGTCAGATACAGCACGGCGGACAGGACCACGATGACGGCGGAGGAGGTGATGAATCCAGACTGGCGGCCGAACCCGGGGTAGGGGAGGTTCTGGCCGTAGTAGCCGGTGATCGCGGTGGGAACGGCGATGATCGCGGCCCAGCTCGTCACCTTCTTCATGATCAGATTCATGCGATTGGCCTGGACCGAGAGGTTCGTCTCCATGACCGAGGCCACCAGGTCCCGCAGTGATTCCGTCCATTCGGTGGCACGCAGCACGTGGTCGTAGACGTCCTGGTAGTACGGGACGAGAGGGTCGGTGATCAGGTGCAGGCCGGGGCGCATGAGCCCGTTGACCACCTCACGCATCGGGAGCACGACGCGGCGCAACTGGACGAGCGATTTACGCAGTGCGAAAACCCGGCGCTGCACGGCTTCGATCTCACGGCGCCCAGCCGCGAAGAGCAGACCCTCCAGTTCCTCGATGCTGTCGTCCAGTTGCTGGACCGCGGCGAAGTGCCCGTCCACGAGATGGTCGAGCAGACCGTGCAGCAGGAATCCGACGCCGTGGCCGGCCAGGTCCGGGCTCTCGTCCCAGCGGGCGACGACGCCCTCGATGTCGAAACCGTCGTCCTTGCGCACGGTGATCATGGCCTGGCCGGTGAGCAATACGGCGATCTCGCTGTATGTCAGTTCCGCACCGTCCGGGCTGACGGTCACGGCATAGGCGCTGAGGAACTCGTGGGTGCGATAGCGGTCGAGTTTCGGCCGCTGCCCGCGCTGCGCGGCATCCTCCAGAGCCAGTTCATGGATACCAAAGTCTTCGCCCAGCATGGTGAATTCGACGGCTCCGGGCCGGTACAGGTCCAGCCACACCACCGACGCCGGATCGGCGAGATGCCCAGAGACGTCACTGACGGAAAAGTCCTCCAGGACCAGAGTGCCGTCGTGATACAGCCGGGTACGCGTCACCATGGCCCGAGGCTAGTGTCTTACACCCCTGTCATGCCGCTTCGCGCCGATTGCCAGCGTGGCAGGTTCATCGACAGCGGCCACCCTCCGGGGAGGACCTCACGACGTCAAAGCCCGACGGCATGCGCAGGCTCCGACCGACGAGCACCGGGGTGCTGGTCCGAAGGCAGGGATGTGGGTACCCGGCTGCCGCATCGCATCCGGCGTACACCGCCCGACCGGATGCGGCCTGTCAGCCGGGAAGGACACGCCGACAGATGATCTCGCCGCCCTGTCTGAATCAGGAGGCAATCCCGTCGAACCGCTTGCATGAGTCGGCAGCTGTGACGCATCCAGATGTCCTTGCCGTACTCCAGCGTCTTGTCCCGGTGGCCCGGCTGCAGTGATCCGGTGAAACTCAACTGCTGGAACAGCCCCGTCGGCTTCCCGCCGGGGCTGCGTGCCCTCACGGGCTGCGTGCCCTCACGCGCAGCCGATCTCATGACGAAGCCGCACCGGAGCCCTCTGGTGCGGCTTCGTCGTCTCGCGACTCCCCGCACAGGCCCCACCAGGATGGTCCTCGGCGGGGCCTCGCCGTATCACCCGCCTATCACACAGCCATCACCAACTAGGCGGACCCTCCTGGACCAGAAGGCCCTGACCTGCGACTTCATGCCCGGGCTGGACTGGCGTAGACGCCCCCGGACGGTCTCTACAACCTGTGCCATGTGGTCCCTCCTGCTGAACCCCGAACTCATCGCTCTGATCGTCATCACCGGCGTCCAGTACACACGGCTGCAGATCAACCTCCTCCACCTGCGGACGTACGCGGGCCTGCGCCGACGACGCTGAACGAGTCCCTGGAACGGGCGCAGCCCCGCTGCGCCGATATGCCGAGCAGGACAAGGCCCCCGTCATTCAGGCGCCGGGGCCGCCGAGCTCGCCATCGAGGCGCCGGCCTCCTGGGCCTCCCAGCAACAGCGCCAGCTGTCCAGCGGGAGGCGGCACCGGGGAGGTGATGCCGCGGTTCTAGACGCGGTGGCCGGAGCATTCTGCTCCAGGCGGGCGCCCAGGGTGACGGCGAAATCCTCGGCACGGGCCAGTTGGACGCGCAGCTTCTCCACCTGCTCGACAGCTGCCTTCAGGTAGGTCCGCACGCGTTCCATTCGACGACTCCGTCCTCCCCGTCGGAGCCGCCCTGCTGGCCGCCCTGGCTCAGGCCCGCCTCGACCGCACGGCCTGAACGCCACCAGGTGGGCGTCCCAGCGGGCCACGGCCTGCGCAGCGAGCGGCCGGCCCCGGACGCGAACGGCCTGCCCGCCCACTGCGCCCAGGACCTGCACCGCCAGGCCCTGCAGCACCCCATCTCTGCCACCGACCCCATTCCCCTTCGCAGATTTCATGCTCAATCTCGTTGCCGTGCTGGAAGACAGCGCACGCGCCGTGCCGGACCGCACCACCGTCATCCTTGGCAACCAGCAGGTGACCTACGCGGACCTGGATGCGGCCGCCTGCCAAGTGGCCAACCTGCCGCGCAGGCGCGGTTCCTTCCGGCAGGCGGAGCAGGGCGCGTCCAGATGCGGCGGACCACCTACTGGGCGCTCGGCCGGGACCGGCCGGCGGGCCTCGCAGCCGAGGCCGGGCTTGTCGACGCCCGGTGGCGGATGCCGCAGGAGACGGGCGTCTTCCAGCCGCTGCTCGTGGCCCGCGCCGCTGAGTAGGTGGCTCCATCCCTCGGCGTGGGAGGGGCAGGTGTCAACCAGCCTTGGCGGGTTTCTCAGCGCGTGCTCGGGTGGGGGGTGGGGAGGGTGTGACGGACGTTGTGCCCGCGGTGATGCCAGTCAGGCGTTGTGGGGGTTCGGGCGGATGAGCAGGAGGGCGATGTCGTCGTGGCGGGGGGCGCCTTGTGTGGCGTGGTGGATGAGGGTGTCGGCGAGGTGGTCGAGGTCCTGGGTGCGGGTTTGGGCGAGGTACTGAGCAAGGTCGTGGGTGGTGTCGTCGATGTCGGTGCCGGGGGTTTCCACGAGTCCGTCGGTGTACAGGGCGAGGACGGTGCCCGGTGGGAGGGGGATCTCGGTGGTGGTGTAGTCGGCGTCGGGGTCGATGCCGAGCAGCAGCCCGGGTGGCAGGCGGAGGACTTCGGCGTGGCCGTCGGGATGGGCGAGCAGGGGTGGGGGGTGTCCGGCGTTGGCCAGTCGGGCGCGGTGGTGGGCCACATCGAGGTGGGCGATGAGGCAGCTGGTGAACAGCCCTGGGTCGAGGTCGGTGAGGAGGCGGTTGGTGCGGGCGAGGACGTCGCCGGGGGATGTCCCGGTGGTGGCGTGGGCGTGGACGGCGGTGCGTACCTGCCCCATGAGGGCGGCGGCGGTGGGGTCGTGGCCCTGGACATCGCCGATCGCCGCGGCGGCGCTGGTGGCGTCGCAGCGGATGAGGTCGTAGAAGTCGCCGCCGATGTCCATGCCGCGGCCGGCGGGGAGATAGCGGGCGGCGACGTCCAGTCCATGGATGCGGGGCAGGGTGTGCGGCAGAAGGCCGGTCTGCAAGGTGTGGGCGAGGGCGTGTTTGGCGTCGTAGAGGCGGGCGCGGTCCAAGGCCTGCGCGATCAGCCCGGCCAGGGAGGTGAGGATGGCGCGTTCTGCCGGGGAGAAGGGGCGGGGCTGGTCGTAGGAGAGGACGAGGGAGCCGATGGGGCGGCCGGAGACGGTCAGGGGCAGGAAGGCCCAGGCGTTCCTCTCCTCGTAGCGGGGTGCGGCGGGGTAGGCGCGCTGGAAGTCGGCGAACGTGGGGAAGAAGACAGGGGTGCTGGTGGACAGGGCGTGAGCGGTGGGGGTGGTGGAGGTCAGGGGGGTGCCGTCGAAGCGGTGGACGAAGTCGGTGCTGTAGCCGCGGTGGCCGATGATGTGCAGTCGGCCTTCCTCAGTGGTCATCAGGACCAGGCCCTGCGGGCCGAAGGCTGGCACGATCTGGTCGGCGACCCGTTCGGCCACGTCGCGGACGCCCGCGGCTTGTGTGAGAGCGGCCGCCAGGTGTGTCAGGAGGTACAGGCCCGTCGCGCTCACCGGTTCGTCCGGAGAGCGCAACTGCTGTCCCGGGCCGGTGGCGGCCGGCTGCGCGGCGGGGGTGATGAGGATGCTGATGCCGCTGCCGTCGGGGTAGAGCTGGAAGAGCAGCGGCGTGTCCGGGGGGCGCACGGCGGTGAAGGACGTGGGCTGGCGGGAGATCACCGCTGCCCGGTAGCCCTCCTCGAAGACCGGGTGGTGCAGCCACAGCAGGACCTCCCACGGGCGTTTGCCCACCAGGCAGGCGGCGCCGGCATCCAGCAGGTTGGCCGCGGCGGCGTTGATGAAGGTGAGCCGGCCCTCGAGGTCGAGGGCGCAGCAGCCCACGGGAAGGCGCTCGGTGAAGCGGAGCGCGGACCTGGCCTCGGCGGGGTCGGCCTCCGCAAGCTGCGGGGCAAGGACCCGAGGCTCCTCGGGAGCTCTCAGCGGACGGCCGCGCTGCGCGGCCAGCTCGCAGAGGTCCGCCGCGCGTCGGCAGCAAGTGGTGACCGCCTGGCGTTCGTGTTCGCTCAGCTGCGGCGGGTGCCAGATGGGCCACAGCAGCACGATGCCGCCCCACACCATGGCGCCGCTGGTGAGAGGGGCTGCGGCGAGCATGAAGTCGTACGGCAGCACGATCCCGAGCCGGGGGTAGCGGCGCGCCAGCTCCTCCTGGCTGCCCAGCCACACCAGGCGCCGCTGCCTCATCGCATCCAGGACGGGGACCGGGGCGTCCACGGGGATACGGGCCCACGGGGCGGTGATCTGCCGGGAGACGCCGGACAGCAGCGCCAGCCGCAGTACCCGCTCTCCGGGCTGCAGCAGAAACAGCTGGGCAACCGACGCACCGGTCTCCCGCACCACGTCCGCCACGACGGAGTCCAGGCGCTCCGCAGCGACACCGGGTTCGAGACCAGGGCCGGCAGACTGCCGCATGGCGTTCACCCGGTCCTGGCGGCCGGCGCAGTCCCACGGGTGCGCCCGAAGCGACCGCGGGCCGCCTCGGCGCTGATGCCCAGACCGGCACCGATCTGCGCCCAGCTGGCCCCCGCCTGCCGGTCCGCGCGCACCGCCGCCCTGACCAACTGCCCGGCCAGGTCCGGCACGCGCGCCACAGCCGCGCTGTGCCACTGCGGGCACGGCCCCGGTGACGGCAGCTCATGAACCCTCTGGGCGAGAGCCTGCACCTGACAGATCAGGTCCTCACCGGCCGCGGCCATCCCTTCCCGGGCCGCGGCCGCCCGACTCCAGCGGCGGCGGGCACGCCAGGCCGCCTGCCGGTGCGCCGGCCGGCAGTACCGGCGCCCACCCACCGCCGACCCCTGGACCCGGGCCCCGCACCAGCCACACCACACGTCACCCATATACGGACAATACGCCCGTTCCGCCGAGACGACCTCCCCCAACATGACTGACGGGCCACCGCCCAGCAGCCGGTCAGCCCTCCGCCCCATCGTCGTCCAGTGATGACGATCTACCGCGGAACCTCTGCGCGACATTCGCAGCGCCTGGGTGCTCGCCGGAGACGACAGGGTCGTCGCAGCAGGGACACTGGTGGCCATGGCCACGCCTGGCCCCCGCACCTGCGCCGCGGCACCGATTGGCCCGGCCGGAGAGTGCTGCGGAGGCCCGGTGGTTCATTCGGAGAACCGCCGGGCCAGTGGAGCTTCAGTATCGGTGCAGAACCCGTCATACAGCGGCGCGAACCACCGCACCGTGACAGTGAGCGGGGCACGGCGGCCCGGAGCCGGGTGGGCGGTCAACGCGGCAGGGCCCGAGCGTCAGCGGTGCATCCTGGCACAGGGTTCCTTGTCGACGACAGTGAAGGCCGACCGTCCGTTCCGGCGGGACGGGGTCGCTTCCCGGCCCCACAGACGGCGATCGTGGGGGGACACGTTCAAGGTGCGTGCACCCCATACAGCTCTGCGGTGTAGCGACGAGGACGGATACCCGCTCGGACAGCGAGCGTCCCTTACGGCAGGCGGCGAGACGGCGAGGCGGCAACGGGCCCGGCCGCCGACAGAACCGAGAGGAGTCCGCTCCCCGCGTCCTGGGTTAGAGCGGCCGTCGACCCCGACCGGCACCATCCATGCCTCAACGGTCACAGGATCAGAAAACGTTGCTATCACACTTCTTGGAAAGGGCCCAGACGTAGTGCCACTTGTTCTCCCGCAGTGGCCGGGTGTTGTTTTCTGCCCTGGCTTGAAGTATTCCCCATAGTCCCGGAGTTGCACCACCGGCTACCCCGACTATCCATTGGAGCGCCGGACCATATACCGCCACAAGCGTTGCTGACACGCCTGCGACAACAGCCCCACTGGCGGCAACAGCCCTCCGCCCCTTGACAATTCTCATTTCGGACCGAACAGATCGCAGTTGGTCCTTTATCTCCAGGCCAAGCTTTGTCAGTTCGCGGTCCGATTGAGTATCGTTCAGAGCATCGTCAATATTCAAGAAACTGAGGCGCAGAAAGTCACGAAATGCCGAATAAGAATTAAATTCCTCGATGGTTATCCGACTGAAATCTGCGAGGTCAACTCCATCAATGAATGGCAAGTCCATTTGACAGATCGGCCGCACTATCTGGCTCTTTATCGGCTCGCCTCCGGAAGCCTCTATCGCCCTTCCGTCACGGATCAGGTAATCGATCACCCCAACTGGCCGGGGCGGCCCGGGTTCGTCTCGCACAATGGTCGAGTAGCTTGGCAGGTACCAGGCAAGACCCGCTTTGAGGAGTGGCTCGGCATCCAGTATCCATCGACCCAGCGCATGGAGGCTAGGGCAACGCATTCCGTAACGTAACGTGAATGGATCGGTCACGGTGGAGGAGAAGGCGTCAGTCAGGTCTCCGACAACGGGGGTGGAAGCATAGCTGCCCAGTACATGAAACGTCGAGTTTCGGTCATGCGACAGAAGTAACGTGTCGGAAATGAGCGCAGCACGTTTCGTGAATTCCGCTAATCCCGCGTTTTCGATGGACAGCCCGACATAGAATCGGGACCGAGAGAGCTTCTTTTCATCGACAAGAGTGTGCGTCCCCGAATCCCACAGGTGCCGCCCGTACTCTGCCGCGACCACGCTCGGAGCGTCGAGATCAGGTTCCAGCTGCTGAAAGAAGCGGCGCATACGCCGCGCGACAACCTTGTTCTGCGTCACCTGCGAGCGGAAGAGCATGAGGCATTTTTACAGCCGGAACGGCTGCGGCGCGACCCTGTCACACTATGGATCGGCGTGCGCGAGGATGAGCCGGCGCCTTGCCACTGAACTTGATCGAGTGATGTCGGGAGGGTTCTCCTGACAGCGGCTGCTGGCGCCGGTACGTCCTGGGGAGTGAGAGATGCGCAGGGTGCTGGGCTGACCTGACCGACACCGCGAGGGCCGCGCGGGAGCGGATCCGGTTGCGAGCTGTCGTCCGCTTCGAAGCCGGGGAAAAGGCGCCTCGCCCGCTGGTGGTCCGGGTGGTCCCGCCAGGCCATCATGGACGCCTCGTCCGCGTAGAAGACGAGGGTCAGGTCGCGGCCGTCGTGGGTCCGGGCCGATTCCCGACCGAGGTAGCCGGGCTGCCGCTTCGGTAAGTTCGGGCATGCATCTTTCTGTCTCGGCGTAGCCTTCCGGATCCTCACCCGACACGCGCGCGGCGAGAACCGCCATGCAGTACGGAGGCTCCGGCCACACGATGGCGGATCGGGAAGGCAACTCCAAGGCGGCATTGCTGTCGGGCTCGTCGGCCTACCCGCTACGTGTTGCAGGACATGACGTTGGTGACGCAGGCCAATGCCAGTGAAACCAAGATGCTTCGACGGGCAACGGTCGGGTAGCGTGCGGGCCATGTCGAGTCCTGAGTCAGACAAGGTGGGGGCTTTCGGTCACGCCGTCAGCCCCCTGAACCACTGAGCTCGTAGCCCTGTCGTCGCGCCGGTTTCTGCGGTGGGACGAGTGGGCGCTTGGGGCTGGCCGCGGTGACGAGATGACCTTCTCGTACCTCTCCTCACCTCGGAGCCACTCGATGCCTCTCCCGCTGTACCTGCTTGCCGTGGCGGTCTTCGCCATGGGCACCTCAGAGTTCATGCTTGCCGGCCTCTTGCCGGACATCGCCTCAGATCTTGACGTCACAGTCGGGACAGCAGGCGTCCTCACCTCGGCCTTCGCGATCGGCATGATGGTCGGTGCCCCCCTTGTGGCAGCGCTTGCCCGTAACTGGCCCAGGCGCTCCAGCCTTCTCGGGTTCATCCTCGCTTTCGCGGCAGCTCACGCCGTGGGCGCCATCACCACGAGCTTCCCCGTCCTGTTCGCTACCCGAGTTGTCGCCGCGCTCGCGAACGCAGGGTTCCTTGCCATTGCTCTGACGGCTGCCGCCACGCTGGTCTCGCCCGACAGGAAGGGACGCGCGCTGGCCGTGCTGCTGTCAGGCACGACGGTGGCCACGATCGCCGGTGTCCCTGGTGGGTCGGTGCTCGGCACGGTGCTCGGCTGGCGGGCCACATTCTGGGCTGTCGCCGCTCTATGCCTGCCAGCAGCTCTCGGCATCCTGAAGGGAATCCCCGCAGGACGTGATGAGGATGAGGCGACGGGCAGGCCAGCGTTGCGAGCGGAGCTCGCTCAGCTCACACGGCCGCGGTTGATCCTGGTGATGCTGCTCGGCGCGCTGGTGAACGCGGCAACCTTCGGAAGCCTCACCTTCCTCGCCCCCGTGGTAATCGACAGCGCCGGGTTGGGCGAGTTGTGGATCTCTGTCGCTCTGGTGCTCTTCGGTGCCGGTTCCTTCGTGGGCGTCACCGTCGCCGGCCAACTGTCCGACCGGCGTCCCGGTCCGGTCATCGCAGTCGGCGGTCCGTTGCTGCTCATCGGCTGGCCGGCCCTGGCGATGCTGGCCAACGAGCCGGTCGCCCTGTTCATCCTCGTGTTCGTGCAGGGCGCATTGTCGTTCGCGCTGGGCAGCACGCTGATCACGCGGGTCCTCTACGAGGCCGCGGAAGCCCCCACCATGGCCGGCTCGTATGCGACCGCGGCGCTCAACGTGGGCGCCGCCGTTGGCCCCGTCATCGCTGCGGCCACCCTCAGCACCGAAGCCGGAGACCTCGGGCCGCTCTGGGCAAGCGGACTCCTCGTCGCGGTAGCGCTGCTCATCGCGTTCCCCCTCCTTACCGCCATCACGGCCGGCCGGAGCCCCGAGGTGCTCCGGTGACACGTGCGAACGCCCCCTTGAGCGTCGAGGGACGCCGAAGACTCGTGGAGCGCTGCCGCACCCGTCCGATCGCGCACGTCGCCACCGAGGCCGGTGTCTCCCGCGCCTGCCTGTCCAAGTAGAAGAACGGGTACGACACGCACGGCGAATTCGAACTGCAGGACCGCCCAAACGTCCCGCGATCCTCACCGATCCAGACCCCGCCCGATGTCGTCGAACGGATCGAGCGGTTGCGGCGGGACAACAAGTGGTCCGCCCGCCGGATCACCCTCGAACTCGTAGGCCTGGGAGTGCGGATCAGCGAGCGCACCGTAAGCCGGTGGCTGGCGCGCGTGGGCATCAACCACCGCCGGTTCCTCGACCCCGACGGCTCGGCCAACAGGCGCCCGTCGAAACGGATCGTGGCCCGCTACTCGGGCCACATGGTCCACCTGGACGTCAAGAAGGTCGGACGGATCCCCGACGGCGGCGGGTGGCGGGTCCACGGACGCGGCTCCGAGCAGGCCAGGGCCGCACAGCGCGCGAAGAACCGCGGCGCCAAGGGTGGGTGCGTCTACCTGCACTGGGCCTCCCGCCACCAGCGGATCAAGCCCTACACGCCCCGGCACAACGGCAAGGTCGAGCGCTACCAGCGCATCCTCGCCGAAGAACTTCTCTACGCCAGGCCGTGGACCTCGGAAGCAGAACGAGCTCGGGCGATCGCGGTCTGGAACGTCCGCTACAACCACCGGCCTCACACCGCCGCCGTGACCGTCCTCGAGCCTCACGCCTCCACGCGAGCGTCACCAACGTCATGGCCAGCAACAACTAGAGCGTGTCTCCTTGGTGGTTTGGTCAGTTGATCGGATGTGTGTGTCCGGTTAGTGATCACTGATGCGATGTGGGACCGGATCGAGCCGCTGATGCCGGCTGATCCGGTCCGCGGGAGGCGGTGGGCCGGCCACCGCCGTACTCTCGAGGCCATCGCATGGAAGTACCGCACTTGTTCGCCGTGGCGGGACCCTCCCGCGGAACTCGGCTCGTTCACGACCTCTCACAAACGGCTGATCAGGTGGGCCGTGGACGGCACCTGGGAACGGATTCTCGCCGCAGTCCTGGCAGCGGCTGATGCCGGTGACGACATCGGCTGGACCGTATCGGTGGACTCCACCGTCTGCCGGGCCCACCAGCATGCCACTGGGGCCAGTAAAAGGGGGCGCCTGGCAGGTCCGAACCAGGTGACCACGCGCTTGGACGATCCCGCGGTGGCCTGAGTACGAAGGTCCATCTCGTCAGCGACAGCCATGCGCGGCCCTTGGCCCTCTACGTCACAACTGGCCAGGCCGGTGACGCACCGGCCTTCGAAGCGGTCATGGCAAGGATCCGGGTCCCGCAAGGCGGACTCGGAAGACCAAGAACTCGACCTGAGGCCGTCCTGGCGGATCGCGCGTATTCCTCCCGCGCGATCCGTGGGCATCTACGCCGGCGCGGCATTCGGGCTGTCATTCCAGAGCCCGCCGACCAAGCTGGGCACCGCTTGCGGGGAGGCCGCGCCGGCGGTCGGCCGCCCGCTTTCAATGCCGAGGCATACAAGCAGCGCAACTCGGTCGAACGATGCATCAGCCGGCTCAAGCAGTGGCGCGGTCTTGCCATGCGAACGGACAAGCTCGCCCTCGCATACCAGGCAGCACTCCAACTCGCCGCGATCCTCATCTGGGCTCGGCGATACCCCCCTGGTCAGCGGTCGGACACCCAGCGGGCGTCTGCGGGCCAGGATCCCTCGCTGACGATGTGATCCACGATCCTGAACGCTTCACCGATCGCCACGGCGTCCTCGTTCGGGTACTCGTCATACTGCCCGTTGGCCAGAATGAAGCCCTCACTCGATCCGTGGGCTCCTGGGTCCACAGCCGCGTGCTCCCCGGGATCGCCCTCCCCATCGAGAAGCAGCACCATTGCGCGCTCGGCGTTCGTCACGATGCCCAGAGTGGATCTAAGAGACACCCCCTAGCCCAGATACGGCGCCTCCGCCCTTCCCCACTAGGCCAATTCCTCACAGAGCTCTTCCGGACCGCGGAAGTGGGTGCGATAGATATTGGGCGAGATGCCCAAAGCTGTGTGTATACGCAGACGAAGATTGCCTGGTGTCCCAAGGCCCGTCTGCGCCGCGACCTGATCGATGGGCAGGTCCGTCTCCTCCAAAAGCTGCCTGGCGCGCTCCAGACGCTCTCCAGACGCTGCTGAACCAGCCAGTCGAACGGAGTCATACCGACCTCGTCGCGGAAACGTCGCTGGAAGTTCCTGACGCTCATCCCTTCCTGGGCTGCCAGCTGCTCCCGGGAGATGGGTTCGTTCAAGTGGCGCAGCGCCCATTCCCTCGCGGCCGAGGAGGCGGCCACCGACTCTTCCGGCGTGGGGCGGCGGATGTATTGGGCCTGGCCACCCTCGCGATGCGGAGACACGACAGAGCGGCGGGCAACGTCATTGGCAACGGTCATTCCATGGTCGCGCCGGATCATGTGCAGGCACAGGTCGATTGCGTAGGCGCAGCCTTCCGAGGTCAGAACCTCCCTGAGATGGCGAGAGCTTGAGCGGGCACAGGCCGATCGTCCGGGCGAAACCCACAGGCCGTCCGGGGTCCGGTGATCTAGGTTGGTGACCATGAACTCCAGACGATGGGCATTGGGCGGGGACCTGGGGGTCGCCAGAGTCGGCTACGGCGCGATGAAACTGACGGGATGGCCTCGAGGTGAGCGGCCCGACCGGGACGCGGCAGTTGCCATCTTGCGGCGGGCAGTAGAGCTGGGTGTCAATCACATCGACACTTCGAACTACTACGCGCGCGACGGCGTGTCCGCCAACGAACTGATCCGGACCGCGCTGCACCCCTACCCGGACGATCTGGTGATCGTGACCAAGGTCGGGGCGCTGGTCGAAGGGCCAGACCTCGCGCTACCAGCGACCGAGCAACGTGGTCTCACACCTGATGGCCTGCGACGCGGAGTCGAGGCGAACCTGAAGTCGCTCGGCCTGGACCAGCTCGACGTGGTGAATCTGCGCATGGGCGACCGCGGCCATGCAGACGCCCCGCTCGAGCCCCCCTTGAAGACTCTGCTGACGATGCGCGAAGAGGGCCTGATCCGCCACATCGGCATCTCCAACGTCACGTTCGAGCAGTTCACCCAGGCTCGCACCCTCGCCCCGATTTCCTGCGTTCAGAACGCCTACAACATCGCGCGACGCGACGACGACGCCCTCGTCGATGCCTGCGCCGCAGCGGACATCGCCTACGTCCCCTTCTTCCCCGTGGGCGGTTTCCAGCCCCTGACCGCCAGCCGACTCGAAGTCGTCGCAGCCCGCCATGGCGTCACCGTCCCTCAAGTGGCGCTCGCCTGGCTGCTGGCCCGTTCAGCCAACATTCTCCTCATCCCCGGCACCGGTTCACTGACCCACCTCGAAGAGAACATCGCAGCCGGCGGCCTGCAGTTGAACACCGAGGACCTGGCGGCCCTCGGCTGACGACAGGCGGCACGCGGCGCGTCATCGACGTGGCCTCGGGTGATCTGGGCTCCTCGGCCGCGCGCAAGTTCGACTGCGAGGCGTGGATCCCCACCCAGGGCAAGTACCGCGA